>JACPST010000103.1 GCA_016193165.1 Deltaproteobacteria bacterium | reverse complement strand
AGAGAAGGGTGGATATTTAAAATTTTTTTAGGAAATGCCTGAACAAACAGGGGAGAGAGTACTCGCATAAATCCTGCCAGGATCACAAGATCCACTTTATATTCTTTGAGCATCGAAACGAGCATTTGATTGTAAGCTTCTCTGGATTCATAGAGTTTTGGATTTACAAATACAGCAGGTATGTGGCGCTCCATTGCTTTTTTTAACGCCAACGCTTCTTTTTGATCGCTCATCACAACTCCTACGTAGGCAGGGTACTTGGGATTTTTTGCGGCTTTTAAAATGGCTTCTAAATTTGAACCTGTGCCTGAGACAAGAACGGCAAGCTTTGCTTTATTTGTAGACAACATCCGCCCCTTTTTTAGCAGTAACCTCTCCAATAATAAAAGCTTTTTGTTTGAGATTATTTAACGCGTGAACCAGATCTTGTGCTTCATTATCCGGGACAATTAAAATATATCCAATTCCGCAGTTAAAAGTGCGATACATTTCCGTGTCTTTTATTTTTCCTTTCAATTGCAAAAAACGAAAAACAGGGAGCATTTCCCAGCTCCCTGTTTTAATGAGTTCTTTAACGGTATCTGTTGCTTTGAGTTTAAGTTGTTCAAAGAAAATTTTTCGAACCAAAGAAAAACCATTACTGTGAAGACCTGAAGAAGAAAGTCCCACCAATTTATGTCCAATTTTAATGGCAGAGCCATCTATAACTTTATTTCTTTCGACAATGCCCACCGCGAACCCTGCCAGGTCATATTCTCCTTTTTGATAAAATCCAGGCATCTCTGCTGTTTCTCCGCCGATCAAAGAACAGTTAGAAATTTTACATCCTTCAGAAATCCCTTTTAAAACTTCCGTGGCAATAGACAACTCTAGATTTGCTGTGGCAAAATAATCTAAAAAAAACAGAGGTTCAGCTCCCATTGTGAGAATGTCATTGACAGACATGGCGACGAGATCAATGCCTATGGTGTCGTGGCGGTTGGTCATAAAAGCAATTTTAAGTTTGGTGCCAACCCCATCTGTGGAAGAAACAATCACGGGATCTTTATATTTTTGAAAGTCTACATGAAAAAGAGCGCCAAATCCCCCCAGCCCAGCCAGTACTTCGGGCCGGTAGGTAGCCTTAGCTAAGGGCTTGATTTGAGAGATAAATTGGTCTGCCTTTTTAATATTAACGCCGCTGTCTTTATAAGAAGAACTTTTTATTTGCATTTTTGACTCAGAAAATATATCTTTCCTTATCTCCTAAAAAGCCCCGAAATGTCAAGGATGACGCGTAGATAGAGGAAAAACAAACGAATGATCGATCGGTATACCAGACCTCGGATGGGTAAACTCTGGAGCTCAGAGACAAAATATAAAAAATGGTTACAAGTGGAATTGGCTCATTGTGAAGTCCTTGCGGAAGAAGGGATAATTCCCAAAGAAGCTTTGGTGGTGATTCAAAAAAAAGCATCATTTGAAGTTTCTGAAATTGAAGCCATTGAAAAAAAAGTAAAACATGATGTTATTGCCTTTCTCACAAATGTTTCAGAAAAAATTGGAACTGAAGGACGATATCTTCATTTTGGACTGACCTCTTCTGATGTTTTAGACACCACCTTTGCTCTGCTTTTAAAAGAATCCGCGCAAAATATTTTAGATGAGCTTAAAAAATTAACCAAAGTTTTAAAAGACAAGGCCTATGAATATAAAGATCTTGTGACTGTGGGACGATCGCATGGAGTTCACGCGGAGTCTACCTCTTTTGGATTAAAATTTGCTCTTTGGTACGCAGAGATGGTTCGAAACTATCACAGACTTAAAAACGCGCAGCAGTCAGTAAGTTTTGGAAAATTTTCTGGAGCGGTAGGTAATTTTGCTTATCTTACGCCTGAAATTGAAGAGAAAATTTGTAAAAAGTTAGAACTTAATTTTGCTCCAATTTCAAATCAAGTGGTTCAGCGGGATCGCCATGCTGAGTTTTTTTCAAGTTTAGCAATTATTGCGGGAACTCTTGAAAAGATTGCCTTGGAAATTCGCCATCTCCAACGCACGGAAGTTTTGGAAGTTGAAGAGCCCTTTGAAGAAGGACAAAAAGGGTCTTCCGCGATGCCTCACAAAAAAAATCCAGTGGGATGTGAAAATTTAACAGGCTTGGCAAGACTGGTTCGTGCTTATGCGCAGGCATCGTTAGAAAATATCGCGCTTTGGCATGAAAGAGATATCAGCCATTCTTCCGTAGAGCGCGTGATTGGGCCGGATAGCACCATTCTGGTCGATTTTATGGTTAATCGCTTAACCGGAATATTAAAAGATCTTGTGGTGCATAAAGAAAATATTGCTAAGAATCTGGAAAAAACCAAGGGCATTATCTATTCTCAACGAGTTTTATTAGCATTAACCCAAAAAGGAGTTGAACGACAAAAGGCCTATAGCATGGTTCAAAAGAATGCCTTAGTGGCATGGCAGAAAGAAAACTCTTTTTTTGATCTTTTGAGTCAAGATCAAGAAGTGAGAGGATATTTATCTGTACGTGAGTTAAAAGAGTGTTTTAATCCAATGAGCGCCTTAAAACATGTAGATCAAATCTATAGGAGGGTCTTTGAATGCTGACAAGAAAAGAAAAAATTTATGAAGGAAAAGCTAAGATTCTTTATAAAACAAACGATCCCATGTATCTTATTCAATATTTTAAAGATGATGCCACGGCTTTTAACGCGAAGAAAAAAGGGACGATTGTGAATAAAGGGATTTTAAATAACCAAATGTCCTCTTTTATTTTTCAATTTTTAGAAAAAAATGGAGTTAAAACTCATTTTAAAGAAAAATTAAACGATCGGGAAATGGCGGTGCGTGCTTTAAAAATATTTCCTGTGGAAGTCGTTGTGAGAAATTGTGTGGCGGGTTCTTTGGCCAAGCGATTAGGATTAGAAGAGGGGATGGCGCTTCAGCAGCCCATTTTGGAATTTTTTTATAAAAGTGATCCTTTAGATGATCCTATGATCAGTGAAACGGCTCCTGTGGCTTTAGGATGGATGACGCAAAAAGAAGTAGAATATGTGAACCAAGAGGTGTGGAAAGTGAATAAATTGATGACTCAGTTTTTTGATGAGCGGGGTATTGACCTCATTGATTACAAATTAGAATTTGGAAAAGATGCTCAGGGAAATATCTTTTTGGCCGACGAAATTTCTCCAGATGGATGCAGGCTATGGGAAAAAGGAACAGGTGAGAAATTAGACAAGGATCGTTTCAGGAGAGATTTGGGGAAGGTAGAAGAGTCTTATGAAAAGGTGTGCCGACTTATATGCGGAACTTTATGATGGCTCGAATTTACATAACATTAAAAGAGGGCGTCTTAGATCCCCAAGGTAAAATCGTCCAAAAATCTCTTCAGTCTATTGGCTTTAAAGAGGTTTCTGATGTTCGGGTGGGGAAATATATTGAAGTGACGCTGCCAGATTCTCTGAGTAAGGCAGAGGCAGAGAAGAAATTAGAACAAATGTGTAAACAATTACTAGCTAATACAATTATCGAAAATTATTCATTCAATATTGTAGCGAAGAAATAAGAGATGAGAAGAATTATGAAATGGGGCATCATTGTTTTTCCAGGATCAAATTGTGACCACGATTGTTATCATGTTTTAAAGCACGTTCTTCATCAAGACGCTCATTTTTTGTGGCATAAAGATACAAACTTAGATTCCTTTGATGCTGTCGTTTTGCCCGGAGGGTTTTCCTATGGAGACTATTTGCGAACAGGAGCGATGGCGAAGTTTTCTCCCCTGATGAAATCGGTTGTTGCTTTTGCAAAAAAAGGAGGATGGGTGTTGGGCATTTGTAATGGATTTCAGATTTTACTCGAGTCTGCGCTTTTACCCGGAGCCATGCTTCGAAATGCCTCTTTAAAATTTATTTGCGACACCGTAACGCTTCGGGTTGAAAATACCAAAAACCTTTTTACGCATCGTTATCGTAAAGGGGAGGAACTTCGTATGCCTATTGCGCACATGGAAGGGAATTATTTTATTGATGAAGAAGGACTCAAGAAACTTAAAGACAATAACCAAATTGTTTTTCGTTATGTGCAAAATCCCAATGGCTCATTAGAGGATATTGCGGGGATTACCAATGACAAGGGCAATGTGTTGGGCCTTATGCCTCATCCTGAACGAGCTTCAGAATCCATTTTGGGATCTCAAGATGGCCGGCGCCTTTTTGAATCCGCAATTCATAGTCTAGAATCGAACGGTTAGAGAATATCCATTCCAGTCAATATCTAAACCGTATTTTGCTTTAAGACGTTGCCATTGGTTGTCTTTAACTGCGCGGTTAAATTTGTGAGCGCTAGAGACTGCAGAAAAAATATTTGCACCATAAAATCCAGCACCAAAAAAAATAAGAATACCTGCGGGCACATAATACTCTTTGTCCAGCGTCGCATAAATTCCATATGCAAACATTCCGTTGATCGTGAGAGCTGCGGCGCCATCCCAAAATCGTCCATCAACCCATTGGCCTGATCCTGGCAGTATCGCTGAAAATAGGCCAGCTAAGAAAGGTGAACGGGTGGGGAGAGTGTCCCAGTGATTTATTTCTTGAGAGAGGAGTTCGGCCTTCATTTTTAGTTTTGTGTTTTTAATTTGAGAAAGTTCTTGTTGGGCTTCTTTATTTTTTTCTTGAAGAAAGTAAGCCCAGCCTTTTTGATAAAAGCTAGGATCAGCCCATGAACTTTTTGGAAAAATTTCTAAAAATTGACTCCATTCTTTAATCGCAGAAGACCTATTTTCAGATAGAAAATAGGTTTGAGCGATGGCAAAGGATGCCTCTTCCTTTACATGGGTTTGAGATAAAGAAAGTTTTTGGAAATAGGGAAGGGCGGCATCCCATTTTTTTCCTTTAAGGTATGAAAACCCGATTTGAAAGGTTACCTGTGTGGCTTTGGGATGATGAGGAAAAAAATGTAAAAAGCGTTTATATTCTGTAATGGCTCGATAGTAATCCTCTTCTTTGTACAGACTATTTCCAAAGCGCAAGATTTCTTCTGGGGACTCTGCTGCGTGTGCCAGAGATGTTATGAGTAATAATATTAAATATATTTTATTTAGTAAACCAGAAGTCATTTTCTGATAACGGATCATATAGGCGTGTTCTTCCATATTTTGGTGTGGGAGGATAATAGGCTTGATCTTCACTTCTCATGAAGCGATCTGCTGCCATTACTCCGCCAATGAGAGGGCCATGTTTTTGAAGAGCTTGGTAAGCATAATCGGAACACGTGGGGTACATCCCACATCGTGATCCATCTGCAGGGCTGATTACAGTTTGATAGAACGCATATCCATAGTCGAATCGTTGATCCCAAAAAGAAAGGTCTTTTTGATGGCCATGAGTACGAAGAGTCTTTTCTTCGATGGTTGGGGATTTTTCAGACACGGACCATGGATCTGCATATAAAAGAGGCGAGATAAGAAGCAGCCACACAAAATATTTCATCTGACGCGGTCTTTAGTATACGTATAGTCTTCTAATTTGGTAATACTCATATTTTTTTACTCCTTATAATTTAAAGTGAAAGTATAAGACACACAGCCGTGTGCGTCACTTAAAAAATGGATAAGCAAGGTAATGCCTCAGTTATGGTGGGAAAAGGGGCTGTTCAAAAAGGTCCGAGCTGGGTGTTTTTTCTGTCATGTGGTCAGAGCACTGTAGTTACAAAAGCTCCAAGATTCATTTAAAAAAATTTCCAACCAAAGCCCCTCATGTGGTGCAGGGACCCGGTGAAAATGCGGGCGTGGTCGATATCGGGGATGGACAAGTGGCAGTTTTTAAAATGGAAAGCCACAATCATCCTTCCTTCATCGAGCCCTATCAAGGAGCAGCCACAGGAGTTGGCGGAATTTTACGAGATGTTTTTACCATGGGAGCAAGGCCTGTGGCGCTTTTAAATTCTCTTCGTTTTGGTTCGCCAGAGCATCCCAAAACAAAATTTTTGGTAGAAGGAGTTGTGTCAGGTATTGCGGGATATGGAAATTGTTTTGGGTGTCCAACGGTAGGCGGGGAAGTCTATTTTCATCCTTCCTATACTTTAAATCCACTGGTCAATGCTTTTTGTTTGGGCGTGGCTGATCGCGATAAAATTTTCTTAGGACGTGCCGAGGGCGTTGGAAATTCTGTGGTCTATGCAGGATCTAAAACTGGACGGGATGGCATTCATGGGGCTACGATGGCTTCTCAATCCTTTGATGATGAAGCTGAAAGTAAAAAACCAACCGTTCAAGTAGGGGATCCTTTTACAGAAAAGTTGTTGCTCGAAGCTTGTCTGGAAGTCATGAAATATCCTTATGTCATTGGGATTCAAGATATGGGAGCGGCAGGCCTGACCTCTTCAGCAGTGGAAATGGCCGGGCGAGCTGGGAATGGAATTTTGATTGATCTTTCCAAAGTTCCCGCACGAGAAACTAAGATGACTCCCTATGAATTTTTGCTTTCGGAATCTCAAGAACGAATGCTTTTGGTTGTGAAAAAAGGATTTGAAGCAAAGGTCAAAGAAATTTTTGATAAATGGGATTTAGATATGGCAGTGATTGGGGAAGTCACAGGCGACGGAAAGTTTCGTGTGCTATTTGAGGGCAAAGAAGTGGCCAGTATTCCAGTGAAAGTACTTACAGAAGCTGCCCCTGTGTATGAAAGAGCTGTGGTTAGCCAGGTCGAGCGGGAGCGCGAATTCCCCGCTGGGGAATTTGATAGCGTGTCTCGAGAAATAGATAAATCCTTATCATTAGAAGAAGTCATCACAAAAATGGTCGCTTCTCCTAATCTCTGTTCTCGAAAATGGATTTATCGACAATATGATCATCAAGTGAGAACGGACACAGTGATTTTACCCGGGGGCGATGCAGCCGTGATTCGTGTCAAGGGAACTCCAAAGGCATTAGCGATTACAACAGATTGCAACAGTCGCTATTGTTTTAAAGATCCGTTCTTAGGAGCTCAGCTTGCAGTCGCAGAAGCAGCCAGAAATTTAGCGTGTGTAGGGGCTAAGCCTTTGGGCTTGACGGATTGTTTGAATTTTGGAAATCCCGAAAAGCCTCATGTGATGTGGCAATTTCAAAAATCGGTTGAGGGAATTTCAGCAGCTTGTCATAAACTTTCCATTCCTGTTGTGAGTGGAAATGTGAGTTTTTATAATGAGACCCATGATGAGGCCATTTATCCAACTCCTGCCATTGGAATGGTGGGTTTCTTAAATGACATAGAATTAAGGATGACTCATGCGTTTCAATCTAGCGGCGATGTCATACTTCTTTTGGGAGAAAGTTTAAAATCACCTCATGATGAAAGCTTAGGAGGAAGTGAATACTTAGCTTTGATCCATCAAAGTGAAGAAGGCCCACTACCCAAATTAGATTTAGAGCTTGAGAAAAAAGTTCAGGATGCTGTTTTAGCATTGATCTCTCAAAAGCTGATTTGCTCTGCCCATGATTGTTCTGAAGGAGGATTGGTTGCGGCGCTTTTGGAAAGTGCTTTTCCAAAAAATGTAGGAGTTAAAATTTATTATCCTAAAAAAATTCGAAAAGATGTTTTATGGTTTGGAGAATCTCCTTCGAGAGTGATAGTGAGTTGTTCTCCGAAAAATCTACCTGCGTTAAAAAGTGTTATTCAAAATCACCCCATTCCTTTTGAAGTCATTGGAGAAGTTATTTTAGATGATTTTATTGTAAATGGAGATGTTCATTTAAAAATTGGAATTTTAAAAAAGAATTGGGAGCAAGGCTTTGAATCCTTACTTCATTGAACCCAAATTAAAAGAAGAGTGTGGCGTTTTTGGAGTTTTTAATCATCCAGAAGCCGCTCACATGACTTATCTCGGACTTTACGCGCTTCAACACCGAGGCCAGGAAGGCGCGGGGATTGTAGCCTGTGATGGAAAGCGGATGCGGGTGGAAAAAGGCTTGGGGCTTGTGAATGATGTTTTTAAAGAAGAGCATCTTCAAAGACTCAAAGGCACGATGGCTGTGGGGCATGTGCGTTACTCCACATGTGGCGATGATATTTTAAAAAATGTACAGCCTTTTTTGGTCAATATAGGGCAAGATAAATTGGCGATTGCGCACAATGGGAATCTTACGAACGCAGTTCGGCTCAAAAGAATTTTAGAGCAATCGGGTTCTATTTTTCAAACCACAAGCGATACTGAAATTCTTTTGCATCTCATTGCCCGGTCTCAAAAATCCAAGCTCGCAGATCGCATTGTGGATGCTTTAAATCAAGCCAAGGGAGCTTTTTCACTTTTATTTTTGTCTGAAAAGTGCTTGATTGCGGTTCGAGATCCTTTTGGGTTTCGACCTCTTTGTTTGGGAGATTTGAATGGATCTGCTGTATTTGCTTCTGAAACAGCCGCGTTTGATCTCATTGGCGCAAAATTTTTAAGAGAAGTGGAGCCAGGGGAGATGGTGATTGTGGATGAATCCGGGATCAAAAGTTTAAAACTCCTTGCCCCTTCGCCTTTGGGTGTTAAACAATGTATTTTTGAACATATTTATTTTTCTCGTCCGGATAGCGTTGTTTTTGGTAGCAATGTCTACGAAGTTCGAAAAGCGCTTGGGCGACAACTGGCCATGGAACATCCTGCGCCAGCTGATATTGTGGTGCCTGTCCCAGATTCTGGAGTTCCTGCCGCTATTGGATATGCAGAGGAATCTAAAATTCCTTTTCAAATGGGGATTATTCGAAACCACTATATTGGGAGAACGTTTATTGAACCGGAGCAGTCTATCCGAAATTTTGGGGTTAAAATTAAGCTCAATCCCATTCGAGAAGTGCTGGAGGGGAAATCTGTCGCCTTAGTAGATGACTCGATTGTGCGAGGGACAACGTCTCGAAAAATTGTTCAGTTGTTGCGTCAGCATGGAGCGCGTGAGGTGCATCTTCGGATTTCTTCTCCCCCTACCATAGGCCCTTGCTTTTACGGCATTGACACCCCTCACAAATCAGAGTTAATTGCCTCATTGAAATCCATGGCTGAAATCCGTGATTTTATCGGAGCGGATAGCTTGGGATATTTATCCTTAGAAGGACTTTTGCATGTGGAGCCCCAAAAGAAAAATTTTTGTACAGCCTGCTTTGACGATCGTTATCCCCTGCACCCCGAAGATTAAAAAGCTATGACCTCTTTTCTTTCTTGGCATATTGGTTTGTCTCTCCTTGCCGAGATTCAATTGGCGTTAGCGCTTGTGTTAGGAATTTTGTACTGGATTCAAGAAAGAAAGCTCAAACAAAAAAAAGTTTTTGTTGGAGAATCTTCTCTGCCTTCCCTGGAGACCTTAGATAAAGTTCAATATCGATTGCTTGTGATTGGATTTATTTCACTGACCTTAGGAATCGGGATGGTGGTGCTAGAATCATCCTTAAAATCTAAACAAGGTTGGATGTTTTTAGGATGGTCTGTGTATGGGGTGATTTTGTATTTGAGGCGTTTAACAGGATTTAGGGGTAGGCGAGTCCTTTGGTATTCTCTCATTGGTTTTGCGCTTGTGATCTTGGCTAGTCTTCATGGAATGGGGATAGGGATGATGGGAGGGGCCCGGTGAGCATTGTTGTTGTGGGAATGAGCCATAAGACAGCCCCTTTGTCGATTCGGGAGAAAATTTGTTTTTCTTCAGGATCCTTTGGTCAAGATTTAAAACCTTTTGAAGAACTTCGTAAAGTTCAAGGGGTGGAAGAGGGGTTGATTTTATCAACCTGTAATCGTGTTGAAATTTGTGCTGCTATTAAAGATTCTGGTAAAGATCATGGGCAAGACCGCGCCAGAGCAATACAAAATCTTTCAAATTTTCTTAAAAATTATCATGAGTGTCCGCACTTAGATTTTTCTTCTTATTTATATTGTCATGAGGGTAAGGAGGCTATTCATCATACCTTTCGGGTAGCGTCGAGTTTGGATTCTCTGGTTGTTGGGGAACCTCAAATTTTAGGACAAGTGAAGGAGGCCTATCGTGCTTCTCAACAAGCGCGGGCTTTAGGGCCCATGCTGCATCGGTTTTTTAATCGAGCTTTTTTTGTGGCTAAACGTGTTCGTACAGAAACGGAAATTGGAAGTCAGTCCATCTCCGTAGGCTCTGTGGCTGTGCAGCTCTGTCAGAAAATTTTTAAAGAGCTGATGAATAAAAATATTCTCCTCATTGGGGCAGGAGAAATGGTCGAAGTGATTTTAGAGCATTTGATTCAAAAGAAAATTCAGTCTTTTTATATTGCCAATCGTTCCCAAGAAAGTGTTCTTCAACTTCAAAAGCGTTTTAAACATCATAATATTCTTGTTCACACTGTGCCTTTTCATGAGCTGGGCCAGTGGCTCTTTAAAATGGATGTGGTTTTAGCGTCCACAAGGTGTCCTCAATTTATTCTAACTCAATCGATGATGGAAAAGGCGATTCAGCAAAGAAGGCAGCATCCTATTTTTTTCATCGATATTTCAGTTCCCAGAAATATCGATCCTAGTATTCATAATGTTGATAATGTTTATCTCTATAATATTGATGACTTACAATCCATTGTTAAAGAAAATATGAAATATAGAGAGCAAGAAGCTTTAAAGGCAGAACAAATTGTTCAAGAAGAAGTCGACAAGTTTTATGAAAAAATGCGTCATCGGAACACGTGGCAGTCCGCTTGCGCTTAAGCAAGCTCATTTTGTTCGTGAAAAAATGATGAAGCACTATCCGAAAGCGGATATTTCTTTATCCGTTATTCAAACCACGGGAGATAAGCTTTTAAAGTCTGCTCTCGCACTTCAAGATAAGGGTATTTTTGTTAAAGAAATTGAAGAAGCACTGTTGGCACGAAAGATTGATGTAGCCGTGCATAGTTTAAAAGATGTTCCCACAGAAATTCCAAAAGAACTTGAAGCTTCACTTGTTTTAAAGCGAACAGAAAGTCGAGATGCGTTTGTGAGTTTTGAGTTTGAAAAAATGAAAGAACTGCCTGCTGGCGCAATCCTAGGTACCAGTAGTCTTCGTCGTAAAGTTCAAATCAGGTACGCCTATCCAACGCTCGCTGTGATTGATATTCGAGGAAATGTTGATACTCGCTTAAAAAAGTTAGAACAAGGTGTGGTGCAAGGGCTTGTACTATCTGCCGTAGGATTAGAGCGCTTAAATTTAAAAAATAAAATTAGAGAATACTTAGATTTTATTCCTGCCGTGGGTCAAGGAGCGATGGTTTTAGAAATTCGGAAAGCCGATCATTCTTTAAAAGAAGCTCTTTCTTTCTTACATGATGAAAAGACAGCCAAAGAAGTTTTTTTAGAGCGCTTATTTTTAAAGCAGATGGGAGGAGGGTGCCAAGTTCCTCTTGGGGCGCTGGCCCGCTGTGAAGAAAAAGAATTTTTCATGAAAGCATTTATTGGAAGTCTTGACGGCAAACACTTTTTGGAGCATAAAATTAAAGGTTTGTTTGTAGATGCTGAAAAAGAGGTGAGCTCTTTATCGCAAACTTTTTTAAATAGAGGCGCCTCATTCAATGGGCAATGAGAAATTTTGGAAAAGATATGTCCGTAACAAAAAGATTACCCCTTAAAGGCAGAACCATTTTGGTGACGCAAGCGCAAGCGCAATCCAAGCGTTTTACAACGTTACTCAAACAAAAAGGGGCAACCGTTCTTCATTGCCCTACCATTGAAATTATTCCTTTAGAATCCAAAGAAACGACTGCTTTTCTTAAAAATATTTTCGACTACGACTGGCTTGTTTTTATGAGCCAAAATGCGGTGCATTATTTTTTTGAACAATTGAAAAAACATAAAATCAGAAAACAAAATCTTCAAGGGTGTCGGATTTCAGCCATCGGGAAAATTACACGAGAAGCGTTAAAACAGCATAAACTCAGGGTCAATTTAACTCCCTCTGTGTATCAATCTGAAAGTTTAGCTGCTGCTTTTAAAGGAACAGTTGATGAAAGAAAGTTTTTAATTTTGTCATCTTTAAATGGGCGGACGGTCTTAAAGGAAGGATTGGAAAAAAGGGGAGCCGTTGTGAATGTTTGTCCTTTATATAAAACCGTTGTGCCCGTAGAAAATGCCAGGATGCTCATGAAATATATTTGCGAAGAGCGCATTGATGCTGTGACATTTACAAGCCCATCCACGTTTGAAAATTTTTTAACAATGCTCAATCCAGATCACCAAAGATATTTGAGAATCCATCTGGAGACTCTTACAGTGCGTGTGAGACCCTCCGAATTTACAATCCCTTCCTTTGTAAATACATTAAGCCGGGAACTTTAATGTTTTCAGAAATGAGATTGCGGCGTCTGAGAAGTAATGAAAATCTAAGACGCTTGGTTCGAGAGACCCAATGGTCTCAAGATAATCTTTTGTATCCCATTTTTGTTGTGCCTGGAAATGGGGTGCGGCAAGAAATTCCATCGATGCCGGGTATTTATAAATTGTCTGTCGATCAAGTGATCCGCGAAGTTCAAGAAGTAGCCGAGTTTCGTATTCCAGGAGTGCTTCTTTTTTTCCAGCCTCACACCAAAGATGCCAAGGGGTCTGAAGCCTATTGCGATCAAGGTGTGGTTCAGCAAGCCATTCGGGCCATTAAATCTCAGCTTCTTCATGTGTTGGTCGCGACCGATGTGTGTTTGTGCGCCTATACTACGCAAGGCCATTGCGGACTGGTGGATAAAAACCAAATTGTGAATGATGCCACGCTAGAAGTTTTGGCCAAAATTGCGACTTCTCATGCTCATGCGGGAGCGGATCTTATTTCTCCTTCGGATATGATGGATGGTCGTGTGGCAGCCATTCGTTCATCTTTAGATGAACAAGGATTTTCCAATTTACCCATCATGGCGTATTCAGCCAAATTTTCTTCTTCTTTCTATGGGCCTTTTCGAGATGCCCAGGGATCGACACCTCAGTTTGGAGATCGTCGCTCATATCAACTCGATCCAGCCAACGGCCGTGAAGCGCTTCGTGAAATTGATTTGGATATTAGCGAGGGAGCTGATATTGTCATGGTTAAGCCTGCGCTTCCGTATTTAGATGTGATTAGTCGGGCAAAGGACATAACAGATCTTCCCATTGCGGCCTATCAAGTGAGTGGAGAATATGCGATGCTCAAAGCCGCCGCTCAGAAGCAATGGTTGGATGAAGAAAAAGTGATACTAGAATCGTTGCAATCCATTCGTCGTGCTGGAGCCAGTATTATCATTACCTATTTTGCAAAAGAGGCAGCCCGGCTTCTGACAAGATGACACCAAAACCCACCCTCTGTTTGATCGACGGAAGTTCTCAATTTTATCGGGCATTTTTTGCCATTCGTCCGCTTACAACATCCAAGGGACTTCACGTTAATGCCATCTATGGCTTTACTACGATGCTGCTGAAAGTGCTCAAAGACTTAAAGCCTGATTATGTCTCCATCGTCTTTGATTCAGCTAAAAAAACATTTCGTCATGATTTATATTCCGACTACAAGGCCAATCGTGCTGAGATGCCGGATGATTTGGTAGAGCAAATTCCTTATATTAAAACGGTTGTAGAAGGCTTCAATATCCTAGCGCTCGAAAAAGAAGGCTATGAAGCTGATGACATTATCGGAACCGTCTGCCAGAGATTTAAAAAAGAAGCCATGAATATTGTCATCATTTCTTCAGACAAGGATTTGATGCAGCTCATTGATCCACATGTGATGCTCTATGACACCATGCGAGATCGAAAAATAAAAGAACCCGAAGTGAAAGAAAAATTTGGAGTAACCCCAGATCGTGTGATCGATGTGTTGGGGCTCATGGGAGATAGTTCAGATCATGTTCCAGGAGTTCCCGGGATTGGGCCTAAAACAGCCGCAGAGCTCATCCAAAAATTTGGATCGATGGAAGCTGTATTTAAGCACACAGAAAAATTAGAAGGTAAAAAACGAGAAGTGCTTGAAAAATTTAAAGATCAAGCATTGCTCAGTAAAAAATTAGTGACGTTGCACTGTGATGTTCCTCTTCAATTTTCTTTAAAGGATTTTAAAACGCAGCCTTTAAATCAAGATGCGTTGGTCAGTCTCTTTTCTGAGCTTGAGTTTCAAAAACTTTTAAATGAACTGGGGCTCAAAAGCGAGGGGTTTAAAAAAAAGTCCAATATCGAAAGAAATTATAAAACCATTGTTACTCAAAAAGAGTTTGAAGATCTGTTGAAGAAGTTATCTTCCTCTTCTTATTTTGTTTTTGATACGGAAACAACATCACTCAACCCCAGAAAAGCCGAGATCGTGGGGCTTTCTTTTGCATATTCTGTGAAACCCGACACTCATGAAGCGTGTTATGTGCCGATAGGGCACAAAGAAGGAAAGCAGTTAGAGGCCAAGATGGTATTGGAAAAATTAAAACCACTTTTAGAATCTCCGCGCATTCAAAAAGGAGGGCAGAATATTAAATATGATGTTTTAGTGCTGGCCTCTCATGGGATAGAGGTTTCAGGGATTGGGCAAGATTCCATGATCGCTTCTTACCTTTTAAATCCTTCTGAGCCTCATAATATGGATTATCTTTCTTTAAAATATTTAGTTCAAAAGTCATGTTTCAAAGATACGGAAATTTTGCTTAAATCAGAAGCATATTTCAATTTATTCCGCTAATCTAAACATCAATCTGAAATGCACCAAATTTACTAACTGAATAACAATCTATTCCCAATTTTTTAGATTCTTCCAGCCACTTTTTAGTTTTCCAAAAAGAATTTGAGGAATCAATTATAATTGATTTAACATCATATACGGTTAACATGTCGGCAATATTTAATTTCACATTCTTTGACAGGATAGCATAATCAACATTAATCCTCGTTGCATGCCGGTCCAGGGGCAAAACATCCCCTATCAACACTACTTTTTTATTATAAAATTGCAACAGATTGCCTTT
>JACPST010000122.1 GCA_016193165.1 Deltaproteobacteria bacterium | reverse complement strand
GATCCTAGCATTCCAGAGAAGCTGTTGCAATCGATTCAAGATCGATTGCTTTATTATCGAGACTTGGGCATACAAGAAGTTTATAGCAAAAAAGGAGAGGCTGTGGCTTCCAAATCGAAATCTAAAGAAACACTTGAAGGAATACGTGCAGATATTGGAGAGTGCACGCGGTGTAAGCTTCATCTTAAACGAACGCATATTGTTTTTGGCGAAGGAAATCCCAAGGCAGAACTGATGTTTGTTGGAGAAGGGCCAGGCCATGATGAAGATGTGACGGGTCGACCTTTTGTGGGAAGAGCCGGCCAACTTTTAACCAAAATTATTGAAGCGATGAAGCTCAAGCGCCAGGATGTGTACATAGCAAATATTGTGAAATGTCTCAGATACAATGCTCTTGTTCAGCTTGGAGATGGCTCTTGGGAACGTATTGGCCGTTTAGTTAGGTCGCGCTATTCAGGTGAGGTGATGTCTGTTGATTCAGATGGTAGGATTGTTCCCAAAAGGGTGGTGGGTTGGCATACCAGTCCTTTGGCAGGAAGACAGGTTTTTCGTTTAACTTATCGATCGGCAAAGAACGCTGGTGCAAGTCGAGTTGGTATTCAACTTACAGGAGATCACCCAGTTTTGACTGAAAAGGGGTATGTTCCAGTCGAACAGTTGACGTGGGCTTAGTTCTGTAGCATTTGATGTGGTTATTGGAAGCTTGCTGGGAGATGGGCATATTAACAAATCAAGTTCTCATCTTTCCATAGCTCATTCCCAGCTTCAATCTGAGTATCTTTATTTTAAAGCAAACCTTCTTCAGGAATTAAAACCAATGACTGAAGAATTACGTGTGGCAGCTGGCGGTGAGATGCTTTATCCAGTTGTACGTTTTCGAACAGCTGCGCATCGAGCGCTTAGGATTTTAAGAAAAGAATTTTATCAAGAAAAGAAACGAGTGCCAGAATGGATTGTTGAAAAGCTAAACGAGCGTATGCTTGCAATTTGGTTTATGGACGATGGTTATATACGGATAAGAAAGAATAGAAGTCCCAGAGCTGAAATAGCAACATGTGGATTCGCAGATGCAGATATTTTATTGCTTCTTCGGGCTCTGAATCATCTTGGTATTACAGCCAAGGCATTGCGTGGAAGAATCCACTTCGGAGTAGAAGCTACGCACTTACTTTCAGAAAAAATTGCGCCGTTTATACCAGGCTCTATGAGATATAAATTACATCCGGATGTAAGAAATACAGTTCCTTTTAATGATACCTTGATGATTCCTGATAAACCCAAGGTATTTTTCGACGAAGTGGAAGTTGAGGAGTTGCTATTTAAGGGAGTTGATCGGACATTTTATTGTATCGATGTGGAAGAGACTCACAATTTTGTGACTGCCGGAGGGGTAGTTCATAATTGTCGACCTCCCAATAACAGAGCGCCAGAGCCGGATGAGGTCGCAACCTGTGAAGGATTTTTGCATCGGCAGATTGCTGCCATTCAACCTAAAGTGATTGTATGTTTGGGCAGTGTGGCTACACAAAATCTTTTAAAGACTGAACGGAAAATTTCTTCTTTTCGAGGTCAGTGGCAAGAGTGGCGGGATATTGCTGTGATGCCCACCTATCATCCTGCCTTTTTGCTTCGAAATCCTGCGATGAAAAAAGAAGTTTGGGAAGACATGAAAAAAGTGATGGAGCTCTTAAAAAAAGGTGGTAAGAAGTAACTATGGTTAAAAAAATAGTCTTACTTTTTTTGTTGGCAACGCCCTCTTTATATGCCTCCGAAGTGATTCATTTAAAAATTAGTGGAGGTATTAATCCTGCGGCCCAAAGTTATATTTCACGAGGAATTTACAAGGCACAAGAGACAAAAGCTGAAGCCCTCCTCATTGAATTGGATACCCCGGGAGGATTGCTCACCGCGACGCGCTCCATTGTCCAAAATATTTTTGATTCTCCTGTCCCTGTGATTGTCTATGTCTCTCCGAGTGGGGCTCAAGCCGGTTCTGCGGGTGTGATGGTGACACTGGCGTCTCATGTAGCGGCGATGGCGCCTGGAACCAATATCGGAGCTGCTCATCCGGTGGGAGGCCAAGGACAAGATATCGAAGGAAATTTAGCTGAAAAAATTACGAATGACACGGCGGCATGGGTGGAATCCATTGCTAAAACACGCAATCGCAATACCAAATGGGCGATTCAAGCCGTGAGAAAATCTGTTTCTATTGATAATGAAAATGCGCTTAAACTCAAAGTCATTGAATATGTGGTCCCTTCGGTGCCTGAGCTTTTAAAAAAAATTCATGGCACAGAAGTCAAACTTAAAGAGACAGCGCATACCTTTAATACAAAAGATGCTGTATTGGTTCCTTTAGAATTTACATTTAAAGAAAAGCTGATTGATACACTCAGCAATCCCAATGTAGCTTATATTTTAATGATGGTTGGGATGGTGGGGATTTATATTGAGCTTTCACATCCTGGTGTGATTTTTCCAGGCGTGATTGGGGCAATTTCTCTGATTTTAAGTTTCATTTGTCTTCAGGCGCTTCCTATTAATTATGGAGGACTGGCGCTTCTCTTTTTGGGACTTGCGCTTCTTATTGCGGAAATTTTTATTCCAAGTTTTGGTATTTTAGGAATTGGAGGGATTATTTCTCTCCTCTTGGGTTCTATCTTTCTTATCGATCCCACTGGAACTGATATTACGATTTCTTTAGGTGTGATATTGCCGATGGTGCTTTCAGTCGGCGGAATCATGTTTTTTATTGCGGTCTATGTGGTCAAAGCGCTTCGAAGAAAAACAGCGGTAGGGGCAGAAGCCTTGGTAGGACAAGAGGGTGTGGTGATCCAAGAGATTGAAGTTGGAAAAGAAGGAAAAGTTTTGGTAGAGGGAGATTATTGGAATGCCGTGGGACACGAACTTTTGAAAAAAGATGAAAAAATTAAAGTTGAAAAAGTAACAGGAATGGTTTTAACCGTTAAAAAGAAGTCATCCTGAGCCCGAAGGGCGAAGGATCTAAAAGGAGGAAATATGTTTGGATTAGGATCCGTTGGAATTATTGTTTTTGTGGTCGGAGCCTTTATTGTCTCTGGGCTTCGGGTTTTAAATGAATATGAACGTGGAGTTGTTTTCCGATTGGGGCGTCTCATCGGGAGTAAAGGGCCAGGGATAATTTATGTGATTCCGATGATTGATAAAATGATTCGGGTAGCCCTGCGAGTGGTGACGATGGATGTGCCTCCTCAAGATGTCATTACCAGAGATAACGTTTCTTTGAAGGTGAACGCCGTCGTTTATTTTAAAGTGTTTGAACCCAATAAAGCCATTGTCGGCGTCGAAGATTATTTTTACGCGACAGAGCAACTGGCCCAAACGACTTTACGCTCGGTGCTAGGCGAAATGGAACTCGAT
>JACPST010000121.1 GCA_016193165.1 Deltaproteobacteria bacterium | reverse complement strand
ATAAGATTCAGGGCGTCTTTGGTCACTGTGTTTAGATGCTGAGGGGCAACATGAATTTGAGCATATTTTTTAAGAACAGCGCAGGTCCAAAAAAAAGAAGGTCTTTTCATAAGTAAGGCATTACTTTCATAAATATTTTTGTCCTTGAAAGCTTTGGCGTGTGACCCATTCCAAGGCAGCCATTTTCTGAGATTTAAATATTTTATGTGTTTGAGTTTTGTGCTCGAAGACTGTGAGTTCCAGGTCGGACAATTTTGAGTTGTGACAGTAAAGATGGGAATCATCGGTGTCTGTGTAGGTAATCACAGCAATCTTTTGAGGAAGACTTTTAACTTTTCCGCTTAAAGTTATATCTTTGGATTGAGCTTTGAAATTCCAAAAGGTGAAACCAAAAGAGGAGTGGGACTTCAAAAGATCTATGACCGTATTAAAAATAAATTCTTTTCCCTCATACTTAAGATAAAGAGAGGTGAGAGGAGGAGAAGGCCACTTTAAAAGAGGAACACGAGCGGAGAGCCCTTCAAAGACAACCTCTTTTTTATCGAAAGAGTTACAATGTGCCCAGACCCACTCCAAAGCTTGTTTTGTCCCCCACACATGTCCGATCATGCCGGGAACATTTTGAAAAGATCGTCTTTGATCTTCCGCTACAAGTTCTCCTCCAAAAACTCCATCTAAAAGAGGAGTAAAGACCAAAGATTTTGTGAGATGTAGACGTTTAAAAAGCGAAGGAACCGGATCAAAAGTGCCGTTTTTGTTTTGATAACTAAGACGCCATTGAATGTGAGGCAGTTGGCCTTCTAAAGCAGTATCACTTAAAAAACCTAAAGGAAGAGAAATCCGAGAAGGCGTGAGCTCTAATTGAGAGAGTTCAAGGTCTTTTTTTTGTGCCACAATTTTTTGTGGGCCAAAGTAAATGGCCCACAAAGCAGCTTCTTTTGTTTTTCCATTGAGAAGAGTATAGCGAAACCAAAATGCTTCATCGGGAGCGATGTTGAGTTTGCCGTACCAGATTTCGTAGAAGGGGCTTTGTCCTTTAAAATAAAAATCCATTTAATCCCTCAAACCTGAGGGATTAACCGCCTTCATGTTCATATAGGCTAATAAAATGGCTAAAAAAATAAGTCCATCAATGACTGTCCCTAAAAGATAAATAGTTTGGTGAGCTCGTAAAGCAGAAGCCGAAAAAAAAAGACTGCTCGCGGCTTTTGCAATTAAGACTCCCCTGATGGCTGTGGTATTCAAAGGATTTCGATAGGCCTCGTAACAGAGGTAGCTCACCGTCATCATCATTCAAGGGGATAGAATCTTTGGAGAGGAAGCTTCCCATGGTGTTGACGAGATGAAGCGTGTCATGTGGACATAAAACAAAAAAGAGCCCCCCACCTAAAAAACACACCGCCCAAAACAGCATGAATTTTTTAAACATCTGAAGGGGCATAATCGATGTATATCAATATTTGTTTAGTCTTGTAAAAGGTTTTCATTTTTCAGTACTATGAAGATGTGAGAAATTCTTCTAAAGTTATTCTGACCGTGAGCATAGGGATAGGGGTTTTAATAGGAGGTGCCATTTATCTTTTTTGGTATGCAAAAGGGTATTCTTATTTAAGTCATGATTCAAAAGCCTGTTTAAATTGCCATGTGATGAGAGAACAGTTTAATTCATGGACTCAAGCAAGCCATCATATCGTTGCTCAGTGCAATGATTGTCATTTATCGGGAAATATTCTTTCTCAAATGAAAACAAAGATCTTGAATGGTTTTTCTCATTCTTTGGCCTTTACCCTCCAAAATTTTCATGAACCCATTCAGATTAAAAAACGAAATCGCAAAGTGGTTGAAAGTTCTTGTCAAAATTGTCATACTCCTTTGTTAGAGGCTTCTGGAATTCATGGGAGAAAAGACATGTCTTGTTTAGGGTGTCACAGACAAGTGGGTCATCTGCAATGAAACATCGTTTTGCTTTAATTGGAGTTATTATTTTGACCAGTGGAGTTGTTCTAGGCGGGCTTGCTTTGCTGGTCAATATTATGGAGAGAAAACAAGAGGCTAAAAATCCTTTTTATAGAGTTGTAGAGCTGACCGATGAAACGGAAGACCCAGAGATTTGGGGCAAAAATTTTCCTCATCAATATGATGGGTATCGCCGAACCGTAGATCAAGTTCGAACACGCTATGGGGGCAGTGAAGCTGTGCCTCGTACGCCCAATGAGGTAGATCCAAGATCTGTTGTTTCTCAATCGAAACTTGAAGAAGATCCCAGGCTAAAAACGATGTGGGCGGGGTATGCCTTTTCTATCGATTTTAGGGAAGAACGAGGACATGCCTTTATGTTGGAAGATCAACTCTATACCGAACGTCAAAAAGTGGGGCAGCCGGGAACGTGTTTAAATTGTCATTCTTCAACTTACGCCCCCATGATGAAGTTGGGACAGGGAGATTTATTGAAGGGCTTTGAGGCCTTAAATAAAATGCCCTATTCGGAAGCCAAGCAGTTTGTGAAACATCCAGTGGCTTGTTTGGATTGTCACAATCCTAAAACGATGCAGCTTCGGATTACGCGACCTGCTTTTATGGAGGGCATACGAGCGTTTAAAGAAACCCAAGGGGTTAAAAATTATGATGTGAATCAAAAAGCGACCCATCAAGAAATGAGAACATTTGTGTGTGCTCAATGCCA
>JACPST010000101.1 GCA_016193165.1 Deltaproteobacteria bacterium | reverse complement strand
GGGTTTATAACGCCTCTGTTTTAGATACCCATAACGATTTTTTAGCCGCGGGTTTTGGCTATACCCGAAAAATAAGAGATATTCAGCAATCCAAGGAAGTTATTAACTCCTTTCACTTGGCAGCTTCAAAAATATTTGGGGAGCTTATTTCTGTGGGGCTCACAGGAAAATATTTTTTGGTGAATCACCCTTCTCAAGATCAACAAGTTTTAAATTTTGATTTGGGCACGTTTGGAGTTTTAACTCCTGATATCCAAGCGGGGCTCATCGTGTATAATCTTTTAGGAGACAAAAGATCTCCATCCCAAAGTTTTTTAACACAAAAACAGCTGGGGCTTGGGTCTAGGCTGCGGATTTGGGAGTTTTTGTATGGTTCCCTGGATTTTTTAAAAAGAGCCAGGTCTCCCTGGAGCGAAGATTTTTCTTTTCATGGAGCCTTAGAAATTATTCGAAACAATGGCGTGGTCGTTCAAGGGGGCCTTTCTTTGTCAGATCAAAAGGCCAAAAATTTTTATAGTTTAGGGTTGGGCTGGTCGGAATATAAATTTGGGATGTCATATGCATTTCAAAACTCACTGAATGCTCACCGGAGCAACACACACGCCTTAAGTCTTCGCGTTTTCTTTTGATTTAATTCGAACATCAAATACGTGATAGAAATTTTCTTCCGTTAAAAGAGCTTGGGTTTTTCCTTGGGCAAAAAGAGAGTGGTTTTTTAAAAACAGGATTTCTTCGCTAAATTCTTTCGTGAGATATAGATCGTGCAGCACAGACACAATCGTTAAGTTTTTCTTCTGACGAAGTTCTTTGAGCAGAGAAAAAATTTCTATTTGGTACTTCAAATCTAAATGTGAAGAAGGTTCATCTAAAAATAAAATTTGGGGTTCTTGGGTCAGCGCTTTTGCAAGAGTCACGCGCTGTCTTTCTCCTCCAGAAAGCGTATGAAGAAGACGATCTTTAAATTCTAAAGTATCTGTGTCTTTTAAGCTTTGAATGGCGATAGCCATATCTTTTTCAGATTCGAGAGATAATCCTTTTAAGTGAGGAGCGCGCCCTAAAAGGACAAACTCGAAAACAGAAAGAGAAAATGTAGGATAAAAATCTTGAGAAACATACGCGATGTGTTGCGCAAGCTCTTTGAAAGAAAAAGAATCATAAGTTCTTCCCTCAAGGAATAGCTGCCCACTTTTGGGAAGGAGAATCCGGCTCATGAGCTTGAGGAGTGTTGTTTTTCCACTTCCATTGGGGCCTAAAATAGAAAGCCAAGATCCTTTTGAAACTGAAAAAGAGATATCCTGCAAAATGGGAACAGAAGAAGTGTAATTAAAAGAGCTGTTTTTTAGTTCTAGAATGGGTTTCATGGAATTTTTTTCCAAAGAATTCCCAAAAATACGGGAGCTCCTAAGAGGGCGGTAATGGCACCGATAGGAATTTCTTGTGAAAACAAGGTTCGTATCAAAGTGTCTGTAACGAGAAGAAATAAGGCGCCGCTTAAAAAATTAAGAGGCAAAGTGAGCCTGTGGTCATTGGACCACCCCCATCGAACGACATGGGGGATGATGAGGCCTATAAACCCAATCATTCCAGTTAAAGAAACACACAGGGCTGTTAGCAGGGAGCTTCCCACAAAGAAAATGGTTTTCATGCGCGCTGTATCGAGTCCCAAAGTTCGAGCGTGATCTTCTCCTAAGTTTAAAAGATTTAAGGCGTAAGAGTGTTGATACAAAAATCCACAGATGCCTATAACTGTTCCTAGAATCAGAAAAAGACTTAAGGAAGACAGAGGAAGAGAAAGACTTCCCATGAGCCAAAAAAGAAGAGAAGCTCCTTCAAAAGGCTGAGCGAATGTAAGAAAGAGTGTAACGGCAGACGAAAAAAGAAAGCTCATCAAAACTCCTGTAAGAAGAAGAAAATAAGAAGAGGAGTCCGCAACTCTTTGGGCGGCTAAAACAATGAGCCAAAGCGCTATGAGGGATAGCACAAAAGCAAAAATAGAAATCCAGGGATGGGGAAGGTGGAAAATAAAAGAGAGAGTAGCCCCAAAAGCAGCAGCAGAGGAAATACCTAAAATATAGGGATCAGCCAAGGGGTTTTTTAAAAGCACTTGCAACACGGTGCCGCTGGTCGCAAGGGCTCCGCCGGTGGCAATGGCCAATAAAATTCTAGGAAACCGGAACTCCCAAACAATGGACTTAAAGGATGGGGAAAAAAGTTCATGAGGGTAAAGAAACTCTGTTCCGACACATAAAGAGACAAAAGCAAAGAGAAGCAGGGCCAATAAGAATAAACCAGAAGTAGTGATGATTTTTAATCTAAGCATCATGGTGTGTGCGGCCATGGTGGTTTTGCCAAGGGTATTGAAAGATGAGCCAAAAGAGAGGCTAATTTTTGAACGCCCTCACAAAATCTGGGTGTGGCACGTGTGAGAAGATCTCCCGGAAGAAGCGCTACGGGAGTTTTATTTTTCTTCCATGCTTCTGACATGCGTTTTAGTTTTTGTTTCATCCCTTTTTGGCCTTTCGTTTCTGGAAGAATGACGATATCGGGTTTTAACTTAAGCAGGACTTCTCTTTGTAATTTAGGATAGCCCGCGTAGTTTTCTGCCGCATTTTTCCCTCCGGCTAGGAGGATGACTCTATCGATGAGCGTATTTTTCCCTGCAACCATCAAAGGAATTTCTTCAATTTGAACCAGGACAGAGGGTTTTTGGGGAAAATTTTGTTTTTGAATTTTTAACAATATTTTTTTCATAGAAGAGATAATTTGAGAAGCCTTTTTTTCTTTTTTAAATTTTTGTCCAAGTGTTTTTAGGGTTTCATAAATGTCCTCTTCGGTTCGTGCTTTAAAAGATAGGACTGAAATCTTTTGAGCCTGAAGCGCATGAATGATTTGAGAAGGAGTAGCAGTAGCTTGAGTCAAAACAACGGAGGGGCGTAAGAGAAGAATTTTTTCTAAATGAGGTGCGATAAAACTTCCCACCGAAGGCTTTGTACGAGCCGCCTTAGGAAAATCACTATAATCCGAAACCCCAACCAAATCATCCTCTAATTCTAAGGCATACACAATCTCTGTTAGATCTGGAGCTAACGAAACAATCCTAAGCCCAACGGAAGCCTCAGTGTTTAGGGAGCTGAAGAACAAGGGCAATAATAAAAACAGCGTTTTGATTGATCCATCTTTTTTCATATTGTCCCTGAAACACTGAGACTGAAGGTTCTTCCTGGCATCGGATAAAAAGAAATTCTTTCATACGCGCGATTCAAAATATTTTCTACTTGGGCCGTGATCATTACAGAAGGTATCCATTCATAAGATCCACCCAGATCAAAGACATGAAACAAAGGGATAGAAGGCCGATCCACATCGTTTGTTTGAACAGCGCTGAGGTATTGATGGTTAAGAAAGAGGTTTAGCTTTTGATGTTGCCATTTGAGAGAAGAATTCAGCGTATGACGAGGGCGATATGGCAGCTTAGTATTAAGCCACGTGTAGTTTAAAGAGGGATATAGATGACCAATCACAGGCAGAAGAGACTCTAAAGAGAGTTCACTTCCCCAAATAGAGCTTGTACTCAGATTTCGATTTGTCGACACTCCAGAAGAATCGAGATAGGTTTCAATGAGGCTTTGAATGCGCGAAATGAAAAAACTCTGCTCGGCTTTAATGCCAAATTTTTCGATGGAAAAGCCCATATCGCCATCCCACGACTTTTCAGGCACTAGGGCAGGATTTCCTCTAAACCATGCATCCTTCCAATATAGTTCATCAAAGGTAGGGGCTCGAAAATTGTGTGAGAGATTGGCTTTCAAAAAAAGGGTCGAGAGAGGCTGGTATTTTGCTCCTAGTTTGGGAGAAAGAACGGTGTAGAGTCCTTTCGAATGTTCTAGTCGTGCGGCAGGAGTAACCATGAGCAGGGGAGTGATAAAATAATTGTCTTTTAAGGCTCCCGCAAAAGTCCATTTTTGCCGTGAAGAAGCATAAGAAGTGCTTTGAACTTTGTCCTGATATACTTGCCCCAAAAGAGTGACAAAATGGTTTTCTTGATAGGGAAAAGAAAAAGAAATTTGAGGTTCAGTGTGATTATTTTTGTGTACAGAGGACTCAGCAGAATAGAGCATCTTATTTATTCTCATAGGAAATCGAATTAAAAGCTCTTGGTTGTGGTTCAGGTGATGCGTAAATTTTAGATCGATAAGCCCCCGTTTATCCTTCTGAATGGTATCGTTTTGAGGCCAAGTTAAAGAACCGGGAGTGTGTTGGGCAGCGGTAAAAAATTCTCCCGCAAGAGAAAAGGAAGTTTTAGGTGTAACTTGCCACAAAATTCTAGAATATCCCCCATAAGATCGAAATTGGTTATTTTCTCTTTTTTGGTTTTCTAGAGTCAGAGGATTTTTGAAAGCATACTCTCCCCCGTCCTTTTGAGAATGTCCATTGAAGAAAATTTGAAATTGTCCCAAGTTTCTGTGCCCACTCAAGGAAAATGAATGATCATTGAAAGAGTTCGTAGCCCAATTTTTTTTGGTCAAGGAATAGGCAGCTTGAGGGCGAGCGTTGTTTTTATGGGTGACAATATTGATGACCCCCCCTATCGCGTCAGAGCCATAGAGAGCCGATTCTCCACCGCGTAAAATTTCTATCTTTTCAACAGAAGAAAGAGAGATGCGAGAAAGATCTACCCCGCTTCCTTGGGCGGTATTCAGTCGAACGCCATCTAAAAGTATCAAAACACGTTCAGCTTTTCCCGCTCCGATGCCTCGAATGTTTGCTGTGGCTAGGGAACCAGAGGAAGACTGACTTCGAATGGTAATCCCCTTTTGGATTTTTAAAAAATCGCTGACAGATTTCCCATGCTCTTTGGGGGTGACCCAGAGCACATCGATAAAAGAAGTCGAATTTTGAGAAGCCACTTCTTCAGGGCGGCTATAGATTCTAATTTCTTTTTCTTGAATTTGTCCGTAAGCAACGTTAGAAAAAAGTATGCTTAAGAGTAGCGCCTCAAATTTTTTAGAGAAACTCATATGTCTTTAGAGCGCTATAAGGCAAAATTTCTCTTTTATCAAGGACGGTTTCAGGAAAACCTTATTCTGGAAGTTTCAGATGGGACGATCTTGCGCGCGGCTTCCAAAGAGCATTTTAAGGGGCAAACGGTTACAGATTTAGGCCACGTCGCCCTTCTTCCCGGAACAGTCAATACGCACAATCATTCCTTTCAGTCTTTAGTTCGAGGATTTGGCGATGACATGCCTTTTTTTGATTGGCGGGATCAGGGCATCTATAAATATTCTTTGTCTTTAAAAAAAGAAGATATCTATACGGGCGCCCTTTTTGCCTTTGGAGAGATGTTGAAACACGGCATTACAACGGTGTGTGATTTTTTCTATATTCAAGATAACGGTAATGAAAATGCCAAAGCCGTCATTCAAGCGGCCAAGGATTTAGGAATTCGGCTTGTGCTCGCACGCTGTTTTTATGATTGGCAAACTGGGCCCAAGCGCTACCAAGAAAAACCAAAAGAAGCTCGCGCAAGATGCCTAGAGCTTATGAAAGAATATGAGACGGATTCTATGGTGACTATTACCCCCGCTCCCCATAGTCCCCATGCGGCAAGCCGAGAGATGATTTTAGCCGCATTTCAAGTCGCCCAAGAAACTAATTCGATGTTTCATATACATGTGGCAGAAGCTCGTTATGAAGTCGAAAACATCCAAAAAGAAACAGGCCTTACCCCTCTTTTATATTTAGATCGCTTAGGGGTTGTCACAAATAAAATGGTGATGGTTCATGGGGTGTGGCTTTCAGACAAAGAAATAGCTCTCATGGCCAGTCGTGGCGTGAAGCTTTCTTATAATCCGTCGAGCAACATGTTTTTGGGAGATGGAATTGCCCCGATAAAAAAAATACTAGATCAAAAAGTTACGATTGCTTTAGGGACAGATGGAGCCTGCAGTAATAACAAAACTTCACTTTTTGAAGAAATGAGAATGGCTGCCCTGCTTCAAAAAGTTCATTGCCTGGATAGTTCTGTGATTACGGCAGAGCAAGTATTTCAAATGGGAACAGAAAATGGGGGAAAAGTTTTGGGTCTTCCCATTGGGAAATTGGAAGCGGGCTATCGTGCAGATTTTGTAACGGTGAGCTTAGACAATTTAGAGCTCTATCCTCTTCAAAATCTACACAAAAATGTCGTCTATTCTTTTTCTCCCACTACAATTGATGAAGTGGTTGTGAACGGCAAAAAGATTTTTTCCAAAGGACAGCTCCTTACTATTTCAGAAGAAGAAATTATAGAGAAAGTAAGCCAGTTGACAAGACACTGGTGAAAAAGCTCAAAGGGATGTGCGTGCGAATACTTTTAGAGCAAATTGAAAATGTATTAATAAATTTGCATAAACCGCACTTTTTTAATGTCATTTTTATAAAAAAGTGCTATTTTTGAATAAATGGTATAAATTTTTTGACATTTTCGCAAAAATAAAATAAGGAGAAACTATATATGCAAACAGGTGAAAGGACCCCCTCAACTATGAAAACAAAAAAAACAACCCCCACCAAAGTAAAGTCCGTAACGATGGATTCAACTAAAAGAGAACTTTTAGCTCTTTTAAAAGAACAAAATGTGCGGTTTTTAAGACTCCAGTTTACAGATATTTTAGGAGTCATTAAAAATGTTGAAATCCCGGATGTCCAATTTGAAAAAGCTTTGAATAATGAAATTCTCTTTGATGGGTCTTCGATTGATGGGTTTTCTCGAATTGAAGAGTCCGATATGCTTTTATATCCAGATCCCGCAACCTTTCGAGTATTTCCTTGGGTAGAAAAAGGCGGAAAAGTAGCGCGTATTATTTGCGATGTCTATCATCCCGATAATACTCCTTTTGAAGGCTGTCCCAGGATGACGCTTAAAAAAGTAGTCGCAGAGGCCAAAACGCTGGGATACACCATGGCGGTTGGGCCTGAAGCTGAGTTTTTTCTATTTCAAAAAAATGAAAAAGGAGAAGTTGTTACGGATACACATGACAAAGGCAGCTATTTTGATTTAACGCCTATTGATCGTGGTGAAGATGCCAGACGTGATATTGTGAATGCTTTGGAAGCGATGGGATTTGAAGTCGAGGCTGCGCACCATGAGGTGGCCCCCGGGCAGCATGAAATAGATTTTAAATATGCGGATCCGATTACGACAGCAGATAATGTGAGCACCTTTAGATTTGTGGTTCGAAAAATCGCATGGGATCATGGTCTTCATGCGACCTTTATGCCTAAGCCCGTGCATGGAATTAATGGCTCTGGGATGCACTGCCATCAATCTTTATTTAAAGGCGGCGCCAATGCCTTTTACGATGCGAAGGTACCCTATCAGCTTAGTAAAACAGCCCTTTATTATATGGGAGGCTTGCTCGCCCATGCCAAAGGATTTACGGCCATTACAAATCCCTTGGTGAATTCTTATAAAAGACTTGTGCCGGGTTATGAAGCACCGACGCATATCGCATGGTCACTAAGAAATAGAAGTCCTTTGATTCGTGTTCCTGCGAAACGAGGCGAAAGTACACGCTGTGAACTTCGTATGCCTGATCCATCGTGCAATCCTTATTTGGCCTTTGCCGTCATGCTGAAATCCGGCCTTGATGGGATTAAAAGAAAGCTCGATCCGGGTCAGCCTGTCAATCAAAATGTCTATAAAATGAGTCAGCGTGAAAGAGCGCGTCTTAAAATTGATAGTTTGCCTAGTGATCTCAATGAAGCTCTCAAAGCGCTGGCTAAAGATGATCTCGTCCAATCCGCTCTGGGTTCACACATTTATGAACGTTTTACAGAAGCTAAGAAAAAAGTGTGGTATGAATATAGCGCTGTAGTTCATTCTTGGGAATTGGATAACTATCTTACGGTGTATTAAAATCATTTCACATAGTTGCGTAACATTTTTTTGTTGACATGGTTTTTTCATTTTGCCATACTCACTTTTGTGTAATTCGTGTTGTGTTGTATATCACTGACACTATGTTACATTATTTTTAACGAAGTTTAATGGATTTTTAGAGAGAAATGAAACTTTTAAAAAGTAAAAAAAGGAGGATATTTAATATGAAAAAATTTACTTTTTTATTCTTGCTTGTGTTGATTGGAGTATGGAGCGCTTCAGGACAAGCAGAAGTAAAATTAAAATATAGGTTTAGCCAAGATGCAACCTATGCGCGTGATATGGATATGAATAAAGGAGACGCTGATAATCCCGTTGCCACACGAGGGAATCTTGCTGGCAACACTCTCGGAAATGGTTCGGGAGATAGTTATTACTTTTTCTCAAGCCTTTTAGGAGTCAATGCCTTATGGGCGCCCCTTTCAAATACAGAAGTTTTGGCAGATCTAGTAGCCCAATTTGACTGGCATGGGTCCAATGGGACAGTATTTCCTCAGCAAACAGCTATTCCAGGGCAAGCGGTAGGCACATATCCAAATACGGGCTCTACTACAGCGATTGGATTTGGATTTAAGGAATTAAATTTAAAACTGACTGATTTTTTTGATTTTCCTGTGGATTTGAAAGTTGGAAGGCAAGATATTAAGTTGGGGCGAGGATTTATTGTAGATAGCTGGATTGTCGGAGCGGGTGGGGCTCCCTATGAAAATGGAAGAGGGCCCTCAGGTTCAGGAGCAGCAGCCGGAGCCGGACGAAATGGACAGCATACAGGGGCCAATACTGGAAATTTACCAATTAATGCGACATCACCAGGGTCTTTATATGCTCCTGAAAAAAGCGCTTTTGATGCCTTTGATGCTGTGACGGCCAGAGTGCACTTTGATAAATTAAATATTGATCTGGGATATGCTCTCATTGCGAGTGCGTTTAGTGAAGCAGACTATGGTACTGCTTTGGGCGGCACGAGGAGTGATCGAGAGATTGCGACAGCAGACAATGAGCATCTTTCTTTTTTTAATGTAGGGTATACATGGGATAAGGTCTTCTCTGGGCTTTTAACAGAAGCGTATTTTGTGTACAATCTGGATGATGAGCCTACGGTGGATAGACAAGTTACTACTGCCGGAATCGAAAGTGCGAAAGTTTACACTTTAGGAGGCAGAGGAGATTGGAACTGGGGCAAGGGGTTCTTAGGGTTTAAAAATGTTAATACCTATGTAGAGGGCGCGTATCAACTTGGAAAACTAGGCGGGGATAACACAGATTCTGCTTTGGGACGAAAAAGAAGAGGCTATGCCGCCAATTTGGGAAGTGATTTTTCTTTAGATTCCACCTCTAAGTGGCTTCCTTCTCTTTTTAAGTTAGAAGCCATTGTTTTAAGTGGAGAGGGGCCTGGTGGGCTTGAAGATGATGATGCGACTGCTACGGGTGGCCTTAATGATGTGGGATCTGGTAATCCATGGGGAGGATGGGATTGGCAATTTATGGGGCCAGCATTTTGGTATGCTAAAATCATGCCTTTTCTGGATCTTTTTTATCTCACGGATGTTCTTGCTCCTCCCGGAGATTCTACAACAGCTCCTATTATGGGAAAACATGATGCGGGGCTTACAAACCGTGCGGTGCTGCGCGCAAAAGCAGACTTTGAGTGGACAAAGAAACTGTTTTTGTCTTTAAACGCGGCTTATGCCACAGCTATGCAACTTCCTCAGGCAGGCTTGAAGCCAAGTCAAAAGAAGTTTGGACAAGAGCTTGATTGGGATTTAGTCTATAAACTATCAAAAGTGACAGATCTTACTTTTGATGGAGGGGTCCTTTTCCCGGGATCTTATTATAAAAGAATTCCTAATACAGGAAGGAGAACCCCTGCGACTTACCTTCTTCGTTTAGGATTCAAAGTTGATTTAGGTTAATTTTGTTGAAGTAAAAAAAGAAAGGGAGGTGAGAGATCACCTCCCTTTTTTATTTGAAGTGGTCTGGTCTTTCCATTTATACTGATTTATAAGTAAGGCCGAAGTCTATGAAAAGTAAATATATCATTTTAATTTGCCTAGCTGGACTTGTCATTACGCTAGATCAAATTTCAAAGCTTTATATAGCCCATCATTTTGAACTCCATCAATCGGTAACGGTGATTCCTCATTTTTTTAACTTCACCTACGTGCGAAATACAGGAGCGGCTTTTGGACTGCTTTCTAAAGCGCCAGAGAGTTTTAGAATTCCCTTTTTCATTATTATTCCTTTGGTGGCGCTCACGATTATTGTGCTCATCTTTAAAAAGACCCAAGAAACCCAGCTTCTCATGAT
>JACPST010000100.1:2964-3910 GCA_016193165.1 Deltaproteobacteria bacterium | reverse complement strand
AAAATTCCTTCAAAAACAAAAAAAGATTTAGCACCACTTTTAGGAAAGTATCTATGATCGTTGTGGTTGGGACCACTGCCTTTGATTCAGTTCGCACACCGTACGGCGCTGCCGAAAAAGTGCTAGGAGGCTCGGCCAATTATTTTTCAATGGCGGCAAGTTTTTTTACGCCTGTGAAAATGGTCAGTGTCATTGGAGAAGATTTTCCCGAAGCTCATTTGGAGTATCTGGAGAGCCGAAATGTGTGCACCAAGGGAATTGTAAAGTTATCAGGAAAAACCTTCCATTGGAAAGGGCGCTACGAGAGGGATTTATCAGAAGCCGAAACCTTGGAAACTCATCTCAATGTTTTAGAGCAGTTTAAGCCCGGCCTGCCCGGCGACTATCGAAAATGTGAATATGTTTTTTTAGCCAACATTGATCCTGATTTACAACAGCAAGTTTTAGAACAAATGGAAAATCCAAAAGTCATTGCCTGCGATACGATGAATTTTTGGATTTCGCTCAAACGAGAAGCGCTGATTCAAACCTTGAAACGCATAGATATTTTTCTGCTTAATGAAGCAGAAGCGCGCCAGCTTTCAGGAGAGTCCAATCTCATTCGAGCCGCTAAAAAAATTCACGTTTGCGGCCCTCGGATTATTATTATTAAAAGAGGAGAACATGGGGCTCTTTTATATAATGAAGGAAGAATTTTTGTTTTGTCCGCGTTTCCTTTAGAAACCGTTCAAGATCCTACAGGAGCTGGAGATACATTTGCCGGAGGGTTTATGGGCTATCTTGCTAAAAGTGCCACCTCTAAAAGTGAGCTGGATGACACGACTCTTCGAAGAGCCATTGTCTATGGAACAGTCATGGCTTCTTTTAATGTCGAAGATTTTAGTTTTAACCGCTTGAAAACTCTGGATTGGGGTTTAATCGAGCAACGCTACCGCAGTCTCTTAAA
>JACPST010000100.1:0-2925 GCA_016193165.1 Deltaproteobacteria bacterium | reverse complement strand
TTTAGAAGTAGAGTTTATATTCTAGATTGACCGTAGTCGCTTTTGCCACGTTTTTTCCAGTTAGAGGAACTTCTAAATTTAAGCCTGCATCCATAGGAAGTTTAAATGTCCCTTGTTTAAACCAAGGAAGAGTTGAAAATCCGATCCCCGCATCGGCACTGTGTTTTTGTTGAGCTGTATTGGCTTCGAGTTCTTGAGCATTGTACCCTAAGTTGCTTTTGAAGCGATCTTTTTGCTTAGAGAAAAAAGCATAAGTGGCATTGACGTTAAATGTTGTCCAAAAGCTATATTCCGCAGTCACAACAGCATCGACCCTGTCTCCTAAATTTCGACGTATATTTTCTTTTTTTGTTGTAAAAAGTTCTCCTGGTTCTGGAACACGAAGGAGTTGTCGATCGGGAAGTTGAACGGTGTATTTTACCCATGTATTTAAGAGCGTATTAGAAATTCCAGTGTAATCTACGAGAAGTGTAGAGCCTAGATCTGTTTGCCCATCGCCAAAACCAATATCGGTCAAAATATCTGGATCGTCACCTCTTCCTGTTGGAAGCCGGACCCCTGATTTTGTAGCTAAAGACCAGTTTTGGGTGTTGAGGAGTTTATATTTGATTCCTAATTCCACATCTCCAAGTCCTAGCGCATCCCAGTTTTCAAGGGGAGCATAGCCAGCTTGTATGGCTTTATCTTGAGCTGCTTTGACCATATCGAGACCCTGAATTTTTGCTCGAATGATAGCGTTAGGATGGTTTAAGGCATCAGGGTTTTTATTAAATGCAAGGTCAAACTTCGTTCGAGCTGAGACAACGGGAACAATGACACCTAAGGTTAGATTTTGTGTAAGTCCATATTCTAAAGCGCTGGCCATGACCAACGTTGAAACATCTAAAGAAGGGGCAAAGCTTCCTAAGGTGGAAGATTGAAGACCTGCGGCAGTCATTAAACCTGCTAACTGGCCGCTTGGATCAAATTTTTGAGCGGTGGCAAAATCGATTGTTTTTGCATAGTGGCTCACTAAACTTTTTTCTGCGCCATCATTTCCAAATTGAGTTGAAAAACCAAAAGCATAAATAGGTTTTACTCGAGCTCTAAATCTTCCGGCGGGCAGTGTAGCTGTGTTGTCTGCCAAAAGAGGAAGACTGACTAAAAAGAGGGTCGCAACTATGAATAATTTTTTCATGATTTTATGCTCCTTATTATTTTTGTTTTAAACCTGACCTAGGTTTTTGCATTTCTGGCGCCTCAGCCAGGTTTAAACTCAGGTACGTTATCACCCTTCGGAAAAATGTCAAATAGCGGGTTTCCAGAGATGTTTGAAATTTTTCGTGAGAGTTCTTCTAACTCTTTTTTTAAAAATCCAATCGTCAAAAAATCAATGTTCCCATCGGGCAGGACTAAAAACGCCGTAGGGACATTGGTTAAATGGTATTGGCGAGAGACTTCATACGTAGGGGTGTCACAAATCAAAGGAAATGTAACTCCAACCTGTGTTGAAAATTCTTTTGTTTCTGGATCTTGCGCGATTCCCACTACCTGAAAATTTTTTCCCATGTAATGTTTATGAATTCTTTCAAAGAAGGGATAGGTGAATTGGCAGGTTGGGCATGTTTTTTTATAAAAGGTTAAAAGAAGGGGGCCTTTTTGAAGTTCCTTCGACAAAGTAAACTGAGACAGCGTAAAATCCGGAGCACTCATTCCTTTTTGAAAATCAGTCACAGGGAAGAACTATAACGAGCCATTTTTTTAAAGACAAGAATTTTTTGATTTGCTATTGTGATTTGCATGAAAGCAGTGGTTTTTCATAAGCCCGGTGGAGTTGAAAATTTAAAATACGAAGATATTGCTGAACCCTCTCTTTCTTCACGGGATGTTTTAGTGAAAGTCAAAGCCTGCGCGATGAATCATTTGGATATTTGGGTTCGCGAAGGCTTAGGAAAACCTCCCATGCCCCATGTGTTGGGTTCTGATGTTTCAGGTGTGATAGAAAGCGTGGGCAGTGAAGTTTGTGATGTTAAAACGGGAGGCTCTGTTTTAGTGTCTCCGGGATTAAGTTGTGGTGTGTGCGCAAATTGTCTTAAGGGTGATGACAACCTTTGTCCCAAATATACAATTTTAGGAAAAGGTGTGTGGGGTGGATATGCCCAGTATGTCAAAGTGCCTCGCCAAAATCTTTTACCCTATCCTAAAAGTTTAAGTTTTGAAGAAGCAGCCTCTATGCCTCTCACATTTTTAACAGTCTGGCAGATGCTTGTGAAAAAAGCACAGGTGAAACCCGGGGATTGGGTTTTGGTTTTGGCTGCGGGAAGTGGTATTGGCGTGGCCGCAATTCAAATTGCGCGTCTCTTTGGGGCCACCGTGATTGCCACCGCTTCTTCAGAAGAAAAACTTAAAAAAGCCCAAGAGCTTGGAGCAGACTACACCCTTCAGTATGAGAAAAAAGATTTTTATGAAGAAGTTAAAAAAATAACAAATGATCGCGGAGTCGATATTGTGGTAGAGCATACAGGAGCGCAAACCTGGGAAAAATCTCTTTTAAGCGCCAAATGGGGCGGGACGATTGTGACCTGTGGGGCCACGAGTGGCTCCGAAGGTAAAACAGATTTACGGCATGTCTATTTTCGCCAACTTAAAATTTTAGGATCGACGATGGGCAGTAAAGGGGATCTGTTTGATATTTTAAAATTTATTGAGCAAGGAAAATTAAAATCTGTCATTGACGAAGTTATGCCCCTTAAAGATGCCCAAAGAGGCCACGAAAAAATGGCCTCCCGTGCCCAATTTGGGAAGATTGTGTTGGTGCCCTAATGGATTTTGTGATTAACTTCTTATCTCTTTTTGCATTGGTGCTCTATCCCCCCATTCCTGTGGTGGTGATGTTGATTCATTTCTCCCTTCCTTTTTGGAGAAAAGTGGGAGCAAGATCTTACA
>JACPST010000099.1 GCA_016193165.1 Deltaproteobacteria bacterium | reverse complement strand
ACATCTGGAGTTTCAAGATGATCTAGTGTCCAGCAAAGATTTTGAAGATTAATTTTATACATATTGGGACAAAAAGATCGAGCTAAGCCAATGACTTTTTTGTCTTCATTCCAAATGTCTAAGTTAATCGCATGATTAATTTCAGTCCCGACGATGATGGTTGAGTCTGGAGGTGCTTCTTCTACAAACCGTTTAATGAAAGAAGTAGAACCACACGCATCTGCCATTTCAACAACTTGCCGTGTGCACTCAGGGTGTACGACCACGAGAGCCTCTGGATATTTTTCTTTCAAAGCTTTGATATGTTCTGGAGTAAAAAAAGTATGAACATGGCAATATCCTTTCCAAAGAATCATGCGGGCTTGGTCAATTTGTTCTTGGGTATTGCCCCCGAGTTCTAGAGTGGGATCCCACACAATCAACTCTTTCTCTGTGATGCCCATTTGAAGAGCAGTATTTCGTCCCAAATGTTCATCTGGGAAGAAGAAAATTTTTTGAGCGATATTTTCGTAATAAAATTTAAAAAGAGGAGCGGCATTGGAAGACGTACACACAGATCCGTCATGCTTCCCACAAAAGGCTTTGAGAGCTGCGGTTGAATTCATATACGTAATGGGTATGATTTTTTCGTTGCAAATCGAGGTAATCTCTTTCCAAGCATGTTCAACATCAAAGGAATCCCCCATGTCAGCCATAGGACAGCCTGCGAAGAGATTAGGAAGATAAACAGTTTGGTCAGTACAAGAGAGAATTTCCGCGGATTCTGCCATAAAATGGACCCCACAAAAAACAATGTGCTTTGCATCTGAAGCAGCCGCCTTGGCAGAAAGATCGAGAGAATCACCTTGGAAATCAGAATGACGAATGACATCGTGGCGTTGATAATAATGGCCTAAAATAACCAGATCTTTTCCGTAGGCTTTACGTTTTTCTTCTACTCGCTCGTGAAGGTCTTGAGCAGCCATCTTTAAATATGAATCGGGTAAGTAGGATGCCATTCCTATATGCATAGGATAGGTGTTTTTTGTTGTCAAGGAACCGCTCCTCATACTACACTTTTAATTACATGGCTGAAATACCTTCCAGACAACGTCGTACTCAATATATCATCGCCAAAAATTTTCAACTGAGATTTGCTCTTTTGCTCTCCGGTGGCTGTGACCTCAGTCATTGGATTTATCCTTTATAGTATTTTAGCCAGGACACAGTCTTTATTCGTGGGGACGGGTATGGTGCTTTCTCCTTCTGTGATTGAATTTTTAGGAGAGCAGCGCAGTCTTTTTGTATATTCTTTATTGGGAACTTTTCTAGGCGTAACGCTTATTTTAATGATTCTGGGAATTTTTATTTCTCATCGCTTAGCGGGACCTATTTTTGCCCTGAGTCGAAAGATGAATGATTTGGCTCAAGGAAATTTTAATGCGGTTTTAAGTTTAAGAAAAGCAGATGAGTTTCAAGATTTGAAAGATAAGTTTAACACCCTCGTCCATGCGCTTCAAAATCAAGTGAAGTCCGAACTTATTAAAATTAATTCTGTCATTGAGTCTTTAAAAAAAGTTTCAGAAAAAAGTTCTCTTTCAGGAGATGCTGCGGATTATTTCAAGTCTGCTTTTCATGAACTTCAATCTTATTACAATTATAAGAAAAGCCTCATTGAAACTCCTTCGTCTCAAACTTTTAAACCACCACAAACTCCTGAAGATGAAGTGTTGATTTAGATCACGGACGGATTTCCGACTCCTTTTTTGTAAAATATCACTAAAAACATGAATAAAATTAAGGTGATGTTGGATGCCGATTTGGCCAAGTTATATGACGTTTCAGTTAAAGTTCTTAATCAAGCTGTTAAGAGGAATGTATTTCGTTTTCTATCGGATTTTATGTTTCAGCTTAATAATGTTGAAGAGGATGCTCTTTTGAGGTCACAATTTGTGACCTCAAACAAAGGTCATGGCGGACGGCGTTATCTGCCCTATGTTTTTACAGAACAAGGTGTTGCAATGCTTTCAAGTATTTTAAATAGTAAGAGGGCAGTTCTAGTTAATATTGAGATTATGCGAACATTTGTAAAACTCAGAGAAATGATTATTTCTCACAAGGATTTGCAGGTAAAGATTGATGAAATGGAGAAGAAATATGATGAGAAATTTGTCAAAAGTATATGCTACCGTTATTATTGGCGGTAAAAATTTGCCTTCATTGAAAATCAAAAAAATGTCCTTCCTTGAGTTGGATTTGAAAACAGATGTTTTTGTCAAAGAGAGTTGTCCCCTGCTCACAGGTAGGATTTTGTGGGAAGAAGCGAAAGACCTGAGCAGAATATGGCGCTAATGTTGCTACTTTTTGCTCTTGAATTTGAGCCTGAAAGTTACCAGGGATGACATAAGAGGACTCTGGAGTGGGTTTTGGAAAAAATCGTGCTTTTTGAAACTCAATAAAACTTTTTTCAAAAGAAGAACAAACGGGATTTGTTTTAATTTCATTATTTTGGTCCATCTTTTTTAAGACTTCATCGACAAATGCAATGCCTATGTTTTTTGAATCAGAGGTGAAAAGGAGATTAAAGAGTTCCTCTTTCCCACAGAGTCTATAGATATAGAAAAAATATTGGAGAATATGGCCGTATTGGGCCAATGTTTTGGTTTTATCTTTATTTTGGTTTTCATGAACGTCGATTTCAGAAATTAAAGAGGTGGTGGGATCCAAGAAGCCATTCATGAGTACACGGTTAAAATATCCCGTAATGATGTATTCTGCTAAAAGCGCTACTCCTTCTTTGATCCAATTTTCTTCTAAAGGACGAAACTCGTGATGGAGGAGGTGGGTCATTTCATGAATGAGGATGCGTTTTCTATTTTGTGGATTCAAAATGG
>JACPST010000098.1 GCA_016193165.1 Deltaproteobacteria bacterium | reverse complement strand
GAATGGAACCCTCTCTTGCTTTCAGTTCATTTAAGAGCACACTATTCTTTTCTCTTTCCGTTGTTTGAATGGCCGCTTGTTTAACTTCTGCTACGGGCTGAGAAGTTTGCCCCACCGAAAGACGCACAGGATCACGTAAATATCTTTTTGCTAAATTTTCTATGTGACTTGGAAATGTAGCTGAGAAAAGAAGCGTTTGCCTAGCCTGCGGAAGATAACGAAATATCTCTTTGAGCTGTGGTTCAAACCCCATATCGAGCATTCGATCTGCCTCATCTAGAACAACTATTTTAGTCATACCCACAGAAAAAGATTTTCTTGCAAGATGGTCAATCAGCCTACCGGGCGTTGCTACGATAATTTGAGGCTTTCTTGAAATAGATTTCATTTGGGCATACAAGGATGCCCCCCCAATAATGAGAGCAGGCCGAAGATTAGAAAATGACACTGTTAGCTTATTTAAAACATCTACAATTTGAAAAGCTAATTCCCGAGTGGGAACCAAAATAAGCGCAGATTGCCCAGGACTCTTCAAAAGATGACAGATGATCGGAATACAAAATGCAGCCGTTTTTCCTGTCCCCGTCTGAGCACACCCAATAAGGTCTTTTCCTGAAAGAGCCACAGGAATGGCCTTCACTTGAATGGGCGTTGGCACATGAAACTTCATCGCTTCCAAAGCGCCTTGAAGCTTTACCGGTAAATCCATTTCTTTAAAGTTATTCATATCTAATTAAAAAGGGGATTACATGTAACACAGGTGTGCCGTAAAAGATAGCTTGCTGTTTTCTCATCGACATCCCTGTTGGATAAAATTAAACTCACAATAATGAAAAAACGATCATTAACTGAAGACTACTTATTGCGATCTCAACATCGCTTGGCAGCGATAGAACTTTTATACAAACGTAAAAGTTGGGCAGATGTGGTTTGCGAAGCTCAAAAGGTAGTAGAACTTGCTTTAAAAGCACTTTTGAAACATTTTAATATTGAAATTCCCTGGATTCATGATGTCAGTCAAATTTTAAAAGACAATGAACATCTTTTTTCATCACCTCTAAAAAAATATGTCACAAAACTATCTCAAATTTCTAGATATATGAGACGGGATCTTGAATTATCCTTTTATGGGAGTGAAGACCTCACTCCTTCTGAATTTTATAAAGAATCCGATGCTAAAAAAGCAAAAGAGGATGCTACCTGGCTTGTCCAAACTGTCCTAGCCACCCTCGCTCATAAATAGATTAGTAACAGAATACACTTGTCATTCTGAGCGAAGTGAAGAATCCCAGGCTTTAAAACTAGTTGTTATCGTGAGTTTTATGTTCCATATTTTTTAGCTTTTTGTGCCAGATAATGTTGATTGAGGGCTTGTCTCACAAGCAATTTTATCACCGCCTGGCGACTCACATTTAATTCCTCTGCTGCATCATCTAGTTCTTTAAGCATATCCCTCGTCACATCCAGGTTTACCCTTTGTATCGCAGGAGGCATCATTTTACCTTTGTTGGTAAAGTATCTTGAAATATCTTTTCCTTGGCCTGCTTCTTTTGCAATCTTTTCTGCAGAAACAACGTTTTTTTTAAGAATTTTCTTCATATAGTTTTTTCTCCTCTTTGGTAGATTTCCAAAGTGTTACAAGATGATGATATTCTCCTTCATCATCTTCTCTTTCTTCGTAAATAACTGAATAGAGCTTTCCTTTTGCCCACCCAATGGCTCTCCACTGTTCAGGACAATCACCTCTGTGATCTAAATAATAAGGACGCATCCATATTTCCTGTGCTTCTTCAAATCCGATTCCTCGTCTTTTCCTAAGCCACTGACTCTTGTTCTTGTCGAACTTGAACCTCATACTAATATAGTATAACAGTTATACCACATTATCAAGTCATTTTTTATTAAAGAAATCCTACACCCCCCGATAAGTATGCTAGAGTTTGAAAATAACGTATTTTTTAAAAGGAGAGAAATAAAATGAAAAAAGCAGTCATTATTTTAAGTAGCTTATTAGTGGTATTAACATTCGCAGCTTCAGGGTTTTCTGAAGGAGTAAAGACAAGAAAAATTGCCTCGCTATCGGCATTTGAGGGCAGCTGGACCCAAGTAACCAAAACACCCATTATGTGGAGTTTAAAAATATCAGACATTGGAAGCTTTGGAATTGTATCCATCATTGAAAAACAAACAACAGGGGTATATGCACGGGTAGAATCAGGCGTATTTGATTCTACGTCAAATGTCATATACGGAAAATTTTCTGAATTTAGTATTGCCAAATATGAATTAAATAATGAGGGGAACTTACTTGTTACATATATCAGTAGAGAACATGGTCCCAGTGAACCAGCGCTTTTTTCAAAGGTAAAATAATTTAGTCGTTTTTAAAGGCCTAGATTATTTTTCGGGCTTTTTTTTGATCGCAATAATATTTGAATTAAAGCCTGAGATCCCTCGCCTTCGGCCTCGGGATGACAGAACGATGTCATCCTAAACTACGTGTTATTTTTTGTCGTGGGCGTGGTCGTGAGGTACTGCTACTTGCTCTTTCTTTTCTTCTTTTTTGATGAGCTTAGTGGTGTCGGTGGAAATGCGGTCTAAGATATAGGTATTGACCTGATACACAGGCTTTTCGGCTGCTTTAGAAATATAGATCCCATTATTTTCTTTTTTCCCAATTAAAAGCTGTAGTTGTGCTTTTTTGTCATCACGAAGCGTGACTTTGAGCTGAGGATTTTTAAGCTCATACTTGGCTAAATCTTTGGGATCTTCTTCTATAAAATTAGAGACTTCTAAGAAATTTAACGTATTTAAAATTTCTGAAACTTTTCCAGAATCGGCCTCTTCTTTTTTGGCAGATGAAGCAATAAACCACTTCTCTTTTTCTTTTTTCAAAACAAGCTTCTTTCCTTTTGCTTCAGAAACCTCAATTTCCTGGGCTTTATCTTGATCAAAGGTAAAAAGTTTTTTCTCTCGAAGATCTTTAAGCCCCTTATCAAAAACAGAAGAAATAGTTTGAGGAACTAAGATGACCTTTTGAGAATTCCCCACTGTTGCAAACAAGGAGTCTCCTACAGGATTTTCATCTCCCAAATACACTACTTTCTTTTCTTTTTCTCCGGCAATCGTCATTTCTACTTTTACCTTGGCATCTTTTAAGCCGTAGGGGACAAGATCTTCAGATTTCTCTGAAATCACACGATTAAATTTTAAATCATAAAGAGAATCTAAAATGTTATTCCACACGAGTTTATCGGCAGAAGCCTTCAGAGGGGATTCCAACATCCATTCTTTTTCTCCACTGCGCTTGGCTTGAAATTTTCCCTGGCTACTCAGAAGCGTTACAGACTCTACTTTTCCCTTTTCAAAAACTAAAACTTTTTCTTCTTTTTCTTTTTGCGCTTCTCTTTTCTTGCTCCCTTTTACTTCCCCCCAATACACGTAGGCGGCTAAAACCAAAAGTACTCCTGCTAAAATCCAGGTTGTCTTAAATTTCTTCATGCTGTTTTCCTTCTAAACCACCACACCCCCACCCCCGATCCCACAATCGCCAAAGGAACAAGAATAACAGTTAAAACAAAAACAAGCCGAATGTCGGCGGGGGTCATCATTAATTTTTTGCCAGAACTTGCTGCTGTGGGACGAATAGAAATGGTCGAGACATCATTATTTAGCCACGCCACAGAATTTAAAAATAAATTTCCATTTCCAGAAAATTCAAAAGAGCCATTGTTAACAAAATCAGAATCTCCAAAAACCACAAGCCTCAGCTCGTCTTCTTTATTAGGATTCCCTGTCCAACTTCCTTCAGCAGCAACAGCCAAATTTAGGGGCCCTTTGCGATCCTTTCCTTCATCAAATTTTGCTTTTCCAGTTTTAATAGAAGCTGTCTCTCCCCAACTGCTCGGTGAAGTTTTAGCAATCGGAGTCACCTTGATATTGGCATTGGGAAGGGTTTTAGCAATCGTTAAAGATCGACTTAGGGGATAAAATGAAGCCAACTTTTGCTCTTTAACAATATCATGAGAGCCATAAGAAGAAACCACAGGACTGGCTGCGTTCTCTTCTTCGGCTGTAATACCCACTTGGGTGAGGATAGACTCTATCCCAAGTTTGCTGCTTTCAGGATCCAAGAGCACCATGGCGCTCCCCCCCTTTTTTAAAAATTCTAAAATAACTTCCGCCTCTTTAGACAAGAACGGCTTTTGAGGACCTGCCACAATTAAAACATCACAATCTGAAGGGACAGCACCTTTTTCTAAGAGCAACACATCTTTCACCTCATAGCCTTCTTCTTTTAATGCATCGCGCACTTGGGCATAGCCTTCTCGCTCCGTATCTTGAATTTCTTTTTCTTGGTGTCCCTTGGTAAAATAAACAACAGGAGTTTTATCTTTTCCCACTTGAATCATGGCATTGGTTAATTTTTCTTCGGAAAGAGACTCAACGCGTGTTTCGCGTTTGCCACGTTCCACAATAATCGTTTGATATTTTTTAATTTTATATTGCTTAGCTAACACCACATCTTTATCTGGATCGACAAAGTTTACTTTAATTTTATTCGAATGATAGGTGTACTTATTGACCAAGTCATCAAAGAGAGGCTTTTCTTGAGCTTTAAAAAATCCTGTAATCTTCACTTCATCTTTTAAACTTTTGACAACTTTAATAGACTGCGGAGCCAAAGAAAAAAGTTTTTGTTCTGTAAAATCAAACCGCTTAGTGTGTCGGCTGCCCATAAAATTAAGAGCCGCTAAAATCCCCGCAACAATGAGGGATAAAACCACTGCGTTCATAGTATAAGATGTGGATCGTTTTAATTTAAACATTTTTTATTACCTCCACCTGTAAGACTCAATGGATTGATAGGTCAAAAAGAGTCCCAACGTGATAAAACTTAGATAATAAACAATGTCTTTGGTATCGATCAAACCTCGAATAAAATTAGATAAATGATCAATGATAGAAATATAAGAAAGCAGTTGTCCTGCGACAGAATCAGATGATCCTGAAAGCCAGCTGATAATCCAAAAGAATAAACATAGGCCAAAGGTAAGAGCTCCGGCTGTGATCTGGTTTTCTGTGAGAGCAGAAATAAAAAGCCCAAAAGATAAAAAGGATGCCCCCAATAAAAAAACTCCCAAATAGCCTGCTAAGACTTGTTTAATATCTATGCCTCCAAAAATCATCAGGATCAGAGGATAAAACAAAGTCACAGCCAACATCACCGAGAATAAAAGAAGAGCAGACAAAAACTTACCTAAGACCAGCTCTACCGGATGAAGAGGAGAGGTTAAAAGAAGCTCTAAGGTTCTCATCTTCCTTTCTTCAGCCAAAAGCCGCATCGTTATGAGACTGACCAAAAATAAAAAGATGACGGCCATATTGCCCAGCACGGGCTGTATGACCATCGCATTCACATTCATTTCGGACATGCCCCCAAATTGCATGTAAGCTTGGGATCGTTTTAAAAATTCAAAAAGGGCCGCACAAAACATCCAGCTCATAATCCCCACAAAAACCGTAATCACCAGATATCCAATCGGAGTCACAAAGTAAGTTTTTAAATCTTTCGCGGCAATGGCCACTACATTGCGCATGGTTTTCCTCCTCATTCATCCTGAACCACTTGAATGACACCGGGAATCGTTTTTAACTTCTCCATCGCCCCTTGGGGATTTTTAAGTTGAAGTTCTACTTTATCTGTTTTTCGAAGCTGGGCTGAAAGTTGAGCATAGGTATCGACCGCAACAATTTTTCCTTCATTAATAATAATAATTCTTCGACACATCTGTGTAACTTCAGGCAAAATGTGCGTACTTAAAATCACCGTATGGCCACCCGCTAGCTCTTTAATCAGAGAGCGAATCTCAAGAATTTGCTTAGGATCTAATCCAATCGTAGGCTCGTCTAAAACAAGCACCTGCGGATCATGTACCAAAGCTTGCGCCAATCCCACTCGTTGCTGATAGCCTTTCGAAAGATGTCCAATCATTCTCTTTTGAACATCTCCCAAATGACATTTCTCCACCACGCGAGAAACAGCCTGATATTTTTGATCTTTGCGAATAGCTTTGAGCGTTGCGACATAACTCAAATATTCTTGAACCGTCATTTCTGGATAGAGTGGAGGGAGTTCCGGTAAATATCCAATCCTTTTCTTTACTTCGTATGGAGCTTCAAAAACATCAAATCCACAGACTTCCGCTGTGCCACTTGTGGCGGGCATAAACCCTGTCAGAATCCGCATCGTTGTGGTTTTGCCCGCGCCATTAGGGCCCAAGAGCCCTACAATCTCTCCACGCTCCACTTCGAAAGAAACATGGTTAATCGCGCACGTATTTTCATATTGTTTCGTCGAAATAGCAAAAACAAATAGCTGTTGTCAACTGCCATAAATTTTCTTTATACTATAAAAATGAACCTGGGCAGGGTTTCTTTCATCGTGATTTTGTCTGCTCAGTTGTTGCAAAGTTCACTCCTTCTGGGTGCGCCTAAAATTATTTTTAAACCCGACCACATGCCTTTACCGTTGGCGCCTTTTCCTAATAATTTTTTTACGATTCCAGATGAAACATCCGAAACAGGCCTCAGAGTTCAGCTTCCCATCCATGGACAAGAAAAAAAAATGACCGCATTTGAAAAACGCATTCGGGAAAAAATGACAACCCTGAATGGGTTTGGAACTTTTTCTCCTATCTTGATCCCTTTTGACCGCCCTTTAGATTTAAAAACCATTGGAGAAGAAAGTATAATTGTAGTTCATCTTCAAAAAAAATCTTCCCACTATGGTAAACGCGCTCCTCTGGATTTTGGCTCAGGACTTTTTGAATATCAAATCGAACGCCCGACATCTTATCTGCCCTATGATCCTCTGGCTTCTTCCTCAGATAACTTTTTATTTAAAGCAGGGAATCGACACGTTTTTTATGATGATGAAACACATACCCTCATCGCTCGCCCTCTCACTCCCTTGGAAGAAGAAAGTCGGTATGGAGTCATTCTCACAAAAGGCTTAAAGGGAGAAGACGGAGAAAGTATTCAAACAGATTTGTCTATTTCCCAAGATTTATCGACGGAATTAGAGGCATTGGGCTTTGCTCCTCAGAACATTTCTTATGCCTGGGAGTTTACAACCCAATCCATCACAACCCTTCTTAAAGAAGCTAGAAAAGCTCTCTATGGGAAAGGCCGATGGGGGGGGCTGAGTTCACAATTTCCACCCGTCTTAAGAGAAATTTCTGATCTCAAAACATGGCCTTTTGACATCGATCTCAATAGCTACATCCTGACTCCGACGGCTCTGCAAAAAATGCTCACGCTGATGGGAGGGATTGCAACCAAAGTTCACCTCGTGGAAGATTTTCCGATTAAAGACATCATCAGCTGGGACTCCGTCGATTATTTTGTATTTGGCAGTTATTTTTCTCCTCAATTTAATAAAAATGATTTTAAACTCATTGAACCGGGTCTAGAACCTGTTTATTTTATGGCGGCGATCCCTAAAAAAACAATGGGCAAAGGCCCGCCTTTCCCTGTCGCTCTTTTTGGACATGGAAATAAAAGAGCGCGAATCGATACCATTGGGCTCTCCAATAAATTAGCCCAAGCAGGGATTGCCACACTCACCATCGACGCGGCAGGCCATGGCCCTGATCATTTTTTGGCTTCCATTCCCGTTTATATTAAACGCTTTTTCTCCTTAGCTCAGAACCAAGATGAAGAAAATTTTAATGCCGTTAAAAAAGATCTCACCGAATTAGGAAATCGGGTAGGCGTAGAAGTCAAAGATGAAGATTTGTCCAGCGAATCTCTCATTGGAAAACTCATTGATAAAATGTTTAGAAGAGGGATTCTTCGCGTTTTAACACGAGAAGGCCGAGCGACAGATATTGATCAAGATGGCATTCCAGATTCAGGAGAGGCCTTTTTTACAGCGGATTTTTTTAGTACGCGAGAAATTATTCGCCAAACCATTTTAGATTTTTTCCAACTCACCCGGATTCTTAAAAACTTGGGAACAGATCAAAATGGAAATGGGAAAATAGAGCTTCTTGAAGGAGATTTTAATTTCGATGGCATTGCAGATCTGGGAGGCCCCGAAAATCCCATTTATTATGTGGGACTTTCCATGGGCAGCATGGTTGGGTCTCTCCTCATGGCCACTGAGCCTGAAATTCAAACGGGGGTTTTAAACGTTGGGGGAGGAGGACTTCTCGATATTCTCCTTCGCACCTCTTCCAAATTCAATGCCAAACGCATTTTTCACCAACTCTGGGGACCTGCCGTTGTAGGAGTGCCCGAAAATGGGAGAACCCATATTACTTTTAATAGCCGAGACACCCGCGATGCGTTTACGAGCATTGAATCTTTAGAACCCGGCGGAACTGTTTTCTTAAGAAATAAAACAAAGCAAACCGTATTTAAAACAGAAATTAATTCTGAACAAGGATTTTTAACGAAACTGCCTGCCGACACGGGGGATCAAATGGAGCTTGATATTTTTCATCCCTATGGAACTTTGATCGC
>JACPST010000129.1 GCA_016193165.1 Deltaproteobacteria bacterium | reverse complement strand
GATGCCGTGGTTCTCCCCGGTCTTATCGATGCCCATACGCACCTTATTTTTGCAGGATATCGTCATGAGGAGTTTGCCAAGCGCAGCGAAGGAAAATCCTATCTTGAAATTGCTAAAGAAGGGGGTGGAATTTTAAGCACCGTTCGAGAAACTCAAAAAGCTTCTTTCAACACCCTTGTTAAACTAGTTCAAGCGCGCATTCAGAAAGCTCGTTCTTTTGGAATCACAACACTTGAAATCAAAAGCGGCTATGGACTCAGTCTTAAAGATGAGCTTAAATGTTTAACGGCACTCCAAAAGCTTTCTAAAACAGAAAAAGTGAATTTGATTTCCACTTTTTTAGGCGCCCATGATTTTCCACCCGAATATAAAGACAATAGAGACGCTTATGTGGAACTTTTATGTAAAACCATGATTCCTCAAGTCGCACAAAAAAAATTAGCCAAGTTTTGTGATGTTTTTATTGACGAAGGATTTTATACGCTCTCTCAAACAGAAAAAATTTTAAAAGCTGCTGCTGCTCATGCCCTTCAAATTCGACTTCATGCTGATGAGTTTAAACCTTTAGGAGGAACAGAGCTTGCGGTTTCTTTAAAAGCAAAAAGTGTCGATCACCTGATGGCCGTTACAGAAAGGGGAATAGAAGCCTTGGTTCATTCGAATACTGTGGCTACACTTCTTCCTGGAACTTCTTTTTTCTTAGGAAAGCCTTATGCCCCCGCTCGAAAACTTATGGATGCCGGCGCTTGTGTGGCCCTGGCCACGGATTTTAACCCAGGCTCTTCTGTCACTCAAAATTTACTTCTTGTAGCAACGATTGCTGTTACACAAATGAAACTTACACTTTCTGAAGCTCTTTCGGCTGTGACCTATAACGCGGCCAAATCCTTAGGACGAGAAGACATCACGGGTTCTATCGAAGTTAAAAAACAAGCAGACTTGGCATTATTTGATGTTCCTTCCTACGAATACTTGCTGTATCACTTTGGAGATAACTTTTGCAAAAAAGTTATTTGGCAGGGGCAACCAACTGAATTTTAGGATCCTCTTTTTTCCGATACACTGTCATATACACAATGAAGGCAACCAACAGTCCTCCAAGGATATCCCAAAAATAATGTTGTTTAGTCGTAAGAGTTGACAGAGAAATAAGCATAGACCAAATGATCATGACCCAAGACCAGCTCCTTCGATAATTCCAAAATCCCATGGCCACCATAAAACAAAGACTTACATGTTGACTGGGGAAACAATTGGCCGCTGTATCCACCGTCCATAAAAAACGGAAAACTTGAGTTAAAAAACTGTTTTCTACCAGAAGGGGCCTTAGCATCGTCGTAGGAAAAAAGAAGAAAATTGGAAAGTGAATAGCAAAGTTAACCAAATATCCCTTGAGCAATCGTTTCATGACATGGATATCTGTTACCAAAACGGCTGGTAAAAAAATCAGAATATAATCGGACATATAAATCCATACCGTCCACGGATGAAACCCAAAGAAATCATCAATTTTGGTCCATGGGAGTGTTTGAGGAGTAAAAACAGGAAAATGATTGGTGTATCCATAGCCCACAGCAAAACAAGCCAACAGGGCGAAAATCATTTTAATACGAAATCGCATGGAAACGGTCGTCACAGAAGAGCCTTTAATTTCTCAAGTTCTTTTCCTTGGTCCCACTCATGGCCTCCAAATCCTTTATACTGAATTTTTCCTTCACGATCTAAAACTATGGTGTACGGAAGCCCATAGACCAAATAGGCATGGGCTGCTTTCCCCTGGGGATCGAGGAAAATTTTAAATGAAAGCTTATGTTCTTGAATCAGTTTATGAACCGTTTTGGGTTGTTCATCCAAATTAATCGCCAAAACTTCAAAGCCTTGATCTCGAAGTTTTGTATAGGCCGCTTCTAACGAAGGCATCTCTGCAAGACACGGGGGACACCATGTAGCCCAAAAGTTTAGGAGAACCACTTTGCCACGGTACTCTGAAAGCTTATGTGTTTTTCCCTCTATATCGGTTATTTCAAGATCTGGGGCTAAGGTGCCTGTTTTTAAAACAGGATTTGGAAAATCTCGTTCGATCCTGGAAGAATTGACAACCTCCTTATTTAGATAGAAAAAAAAAACTGCCAGAATAAGTACACCAAGCCCAAAAAGGCCAAAAAGTTTACGCGTATTCATGTAAAAGGTGAGATAACTATAGCGCAGTCGCAGGCAAAAAAAAAGACCCTTTTTTCAGGGTCTTCCTCAACTCTCAATTATAATTATACCACATTTTTAAAACTTTGTGCAAAATTTTTTTTTTACGGCCTAAGAAGGCCATTAAACTGTCCAAAAATAACCCCAAGCTCTTAAAATCTCATGGTATAATGTAGGTAAGTTATGAAAAAAAGACATGGCCAGGCTACCATTGAATATATCGCCGCCATGATGATGACAGTTTTATTTATTGGGCTTCTCTTGGCCCAAATTGACGAACCTATTCGTCAATGGTGGGATCGTCTTGCCATGAAAATTGCGGCTCCCTGTCCCAGTCAAGCCTGTATTCAAAAACACGTCCAGCCTACCATAATCCCTCAAAAATAAATCCTCTTGCGCTCTTCACGCACTCTGAGATATGGGGCTTGGATGGCCTATATCTTATCTATTGATCAAGGAACCACATCCACAACTGTTCTTTTAACTGATCAAACTCTTACGATTAGAGCCAAAGCGACTTGTGAATATCCTCAACACTATCCCAAGCCTGGCTGGGTGGAGCATGATCTTAACGATATTTGGAAATCTACCTTAGATACGATCCATAAAGTCTTAGAAAAGAGTAAAATATCGGCTTCGGAAATATCTGCCATTGGAATTACAAACCAAAGAGAAACAACGTGCCTTTGGGATAAAAAAACAGGGGCGCCTTTGTTCCGAGCCATTGTGTGGCAATGTCGAAGAACAGCAGATATCTGCAATCAACTAAAAAAAAGAGGAAAAGAAAAAATATTCCGAAAAAAAACAGGACTTCTCCTAGATCCTTATTTTTCAGGAACTAAGCTTAAATGGTATTTCGATCACCTCCCTGACCTTCGAAAAAAAGCTCTCGAGGGCAGAGTTTCTTTTGGAACAATTGACAGTTTTTTAGTTTCGAAACTTACCCAAAATACTGTTCATGTTACAGATCCTTCGAATGCTTCACGCACACTTTTGATGCATCTAGAAACGCTTTCTTGGGATCAAGAACTTTTAGATATCTTAAAAATCCCCAATCAAATTTTGCCTGAAATAAAGTCCTCATCTGAAATTTATGGAAAAACAAAGAATGTTCCCGGACTTCCAGACGGAATTCCCGTGTGCGGCATAGCAGGAGACCAACAAGCCGCTCTTTTTGGACAAGCTTGTTTTAACGCGGGAGACGCCAAGTGCACTTATGGCACAGGATCCTTTTTGCTTTTAAATACGGGTTCTAAAATTATTCGATCCAAATCTAATCTTTTGACCACTGTCGCTTGGAAGCTTAAAAACAAAACCACGTATGCTCTCGAAGGTTCCGCGTTTATTGCTGGAGCGGCGGTTCAGTGG
>JACPST010000128.1 GCA_016193165.1 Deltaproteobacteria bacterium | reverse complement strand
CGTCTACCAATTTCGCCACCGTGGCATGAAAGAGTCGTAAAAAGGCATATCAAGAATTAGGGATGAAGACAAATAATTTTAAGCTATTTTTTAAGACTCTTTTCTGAAATAGATTTGGCCTGCATAAATAACAGAAGATAATCGGGTCCGCCTGCTTTCGAGTCGGTTCCAGACATCTTAAACCCTCCAAACGGATGGACTCCAACAAGAGCGCCCGTACAGCCGCGATTGATATAGAGATTTCCAACATGAAAAATGTCTTGGGCTTTTTTAATTTTTTTAGGATTTTTTGTATATACAGCTCCCGTGAGTCCATAGTCTGTATTGTTGGCAATGGCCAATGCATTATCAAAATCTTTGGCTTTAATGAGGGACAGGACAGGAGCAAAAATTTCTTCTTGGGAGAGTCTGGCTTTGGGAGAAACATCTCCAAAAATTGTGGGTTTGACAAAATAGCCGGGAGAAGATTGCGCTTCACCACCTGTCAGAAGTTTTCCTTCTCGTTTTCCGATTTCAAGATACTCTTTTGTCTTCGTCAAAGAAGCTTCATTAATGACGGGGCCCAGGAATACCGTAGGATCTTTGGGATTTCCAATTTTGAGCTGCTGTGTTTTTTGAACAATCTTTGGAACGAGTTGGTCATAGATTTTTTCATCGATAATGGCCCTCGAACAGGCTGAGCATTTTTGTCCTTGAAAACCAAACGCCGATTTTACGATTCCTTCAGCGGCCGCCTCTAAATCTGCTTCCCGATCTACAATAATCGCGTCTTTCCCCCCCATTTCTAAGACAACCCGTTTTAACCATTTTTGATTCGGGGGGACGCGAGATGCCAGTTCATGAATTTGAATGCCCACCTCTTTAGATCCCGTAAAGGAGATAAATCGTGTTTTGGGGTGTTTGATGAAGATATTTCCGACGACACTTCCACTTCCAGTGACAAAATTTATCACTCCGGCAGGCAAGCCAGCCTCTTCAGCAATTTTCATAAATTGATAGGCAATGGTTGGAGCCTCTGTTGAGGGCTTTATAATGACCGTATTTCCTGTGACGATCGCTGCCGAAGACATCCCCACTAAAATGGCTAAAGGAAAATTCCAAGGAGCAATGATGGCGCCAACCCCTAAAGGAATATAGTGGAGTTTGTTTTTTTCGAAAGCGATGGAAGTTAATTTGGGAGGGCGAGAAAGGCGAAATATTTCCCGTCCGTAATACTCTAAAAAATCAATGGCTTCACAAACATCTCCATCTGCTTCTCTCCATGATTTTCCTACTTCATAAATGAGCCAAGCGGAGAGCTCCTGTTTTTTTTGCCGCATGATTTTGGCCATTTTAAATAAAGCTTGGGCTCTTTTTGGGGCAGGAACATTTTTCCAGGATTCAAAAGTTGAAAGGGCGCTGTTCATCGCTTGAGCGCAAAGTTCAGGAGTGGCCTTTTGAAAAATCCCAATCTGTTCTCCAATCTGAGCTGGGTTATAAGAAACAAAAGTTTCCGTGGCTTTTATTTTTTTATCCCCAATGATCAAGGGATATTCTTGGCCAAAAAGTGTTTTTACATGGGCTAAAGCATTTTCCATTTTTAAGCGATTTTTGGGTATAGAAAAATCCGTAAAAGACTCATTTTTAAAAGGTTTCATAGGCTAAAAACGTTAGCAAAATCAGCTTAATAAATCAATGAAATTAGCCGACAAGGGAGTGACGGGGAAGCTTATGTCTGAACAGCTACTGGAGTTTTCAATTTATTTTTTATTTTTTCTCATTGGGGTTTTGCTTATATGGGCTATCTTTCGAGAATTATTGAATAATTTAAGAGAAGCTAAAGACAAAGGAAGACGTCAGGAAACCCAAAAACTTTTTGAAGAGTGGCTCAGGGCTCCCTCCTATGAGGCTCAAAAGAAAGCGTTAGGAAAATTAAAACAACTGGGTCCCCCAAGTTATCTGGAGCCCTTTTTCTTTGAGTTATTTGAAAAAAGCGCAGTTAAAAGTTTTATTTGAACTCTTGGGAATTCAAAAGGAATTAAGAACATGTCTTAGAGAATCTCCCAATGTCATTAAGCGTGAACACGCGGTTTTAAAATTAGGAAAAGTAGGGATGGTAGAAGATGTTCCCTTTTTATTAGATGTTTTTAACGACCCCGAAGAAGACCCCAAAGTAAAACAATGTTGTGTGGAGTCCATCTATGCTTTGGCAGAGCCTTTGCTAAAAGCGGAGACGGCCTACGCCAATTTGGGGTTGTTGATTAAACTTTTTGAAGTTCCCAACGCAAAGCTCAGAGATCATCTGTCCCGTCTTTTAGTGGCCACTCCTATTCCGGTTACCGATATTATTCCTCATTTGTTGCGGCTTCAAAGTGATACGGGGCGAGAAAGCATTTTAACTATTTTCCGACTGTGGGATGATCCTTATTTGGCTCAAATTGTCTATGACTACATGGATGATTTACATCCCAAAGTTCGTCGCTTAGCCGCGCAGCTTTTGGGACATTGGCAGGATGAAAAAGCCGTTTTCATGTTGTTTAAGAAATTAAGTGATCCCGATGAGTCGGTGCGTATTGCGGCGGTTGAAGCGTTGACGCAGCTTAAAAACCCCGCCATTAAGAGCCAGCTTATTAAATACATGCATGATCCCTCTCTGCAAGTAGAAGTTAAAATCAGTTGGGCGCTGGCGGTATTTGATGATCAGGCGGCCATTCCTAAAATTATTGAAAAGATGAAAAATTCTGAATTTAGAAAAGCCCTTCTTTTACATCTTTCCGACAAAAATCGGGAACAAGTCTCTGTATATTTTAGTTATGTGGGCTTAGATTACCGAATCATTTTTGATCGATTTGGAAAAGGAAGCTTAGATGGCCTCTATGAGTTCTTCGTCATGACCGCCAAGGAAAGTCAGGATCCCATGCTTCGAAAAAAAGCCATTCAAGCTTTGGTGATTTGGAAAGATAAAAATCTTATTTCACTCTTAGAAGAAATTTCAAATTCAGAGCCAGACAGCGTGAATCGCGCGTTGGTCTGCCCATCCATTTACATATATGGCAGTTTAGTATTGATGAAGAACAAGCGCGTCCCTTGGTTCTAAAATTTGAAAAAAAACATCCACGTATTAAAATTCATATGCAGCAGCTCAGTTGGGATTTTGGAAATGATAAAATTATTACAAGCCTCATTTCTGGAAATGCCCCCGATGTTTTTGAGATTGGCTCCACATGGGGGCCTCATTTTTCTCAAAGTGGTGTTTTAAAAGAGATCACTCAAGAAACCCGGCTCTATCGAAGCCGCTATTTGATGTGGGAACCCGTAATGGTTCAAGATAAAGTCTATGGATTCCCCTGGCTCGTCGGAACACGTTTTTTGTTTTATAATAAAACGCTCTTTAAAAAAGCAGGATTAGATCCCGCGCGTCCGCCTCGAACATGGAATGAGCTTTTGAGAGCGGCTCAAAAAATTAAGGGTCTATCCTCGGATACCTATGGATATGGGATTGCCGTGGCTGAAGAGTTTGCGCCATGGCACACGTTTATTCCTTATCTCTGGAATGGAGGCGGGGATGTTTTAAGTCGCAATTGGAAAGAGGTGGTTCTCAACTCCAGCGCCGCGCGTCAGACGTTATCTTTTTATCAAAGCTTGAAACCCTACGCGCTTTTAAATCGTCAAGAACAAATCGATCAGATGTTTGCCGCGGAAAAAGTAGGAATGATTTTATCGGGAGCCTGGAATTTTAAAAGCATTCAAAAAACAAATTCAAAATTAGAATACGGCGTTAGTTCTGTCCCCACGCCCAAGTCTTCCCAGTCTCCCATGTCTTTTGGCGGGGGAGAAATGCTTGTGATTCTCAATAAGACAAAGCATCCCAAAGAGGCTTTTGAGTTCATTCGTTTTTTAACGTCTTATGAGGTGGAGCTTTCACTTTCTCGTACTCAGAGGAATGTTCTGCCTTCGTTAAAGACAGCTCTCAAGGATCCTTTTTTTGAACAGGATTCTCACATGAAAGGTTTTGCTGAGCAAATGCTCACCGCCAAAACTCCACCCGCCCATGTGGGGTGGATGAAGATGGAAAAGATTTTATCCTCTCTCATTGACCGAGTGATGCTTCAAGATGAACCCATCGGTCAGGCTTTGGAAATAACTTCCGATCGCCTTTCTAAAATTTTGAATCAAACGCAAAAAAGAGGAGCTATTTCAGATGAGCGTTTGACATTTTGGATTTTGGCGTTTCTTTTGATTTTGGTTGGGAGCTTGTGGTTTTTGCGTAATCGAAACGTGCCTGCGGGAGAAATGTCTACATGGGTTTTGGTTTTGCCCTGGGTGGGGCTATTTTTAGTTTTTAGTTTATATCCGCTGCTTTATTCTTTGGTGATTAGTTTTTCTGATTATCATGTTTTAACGTCTCGTTTTTCTTTGAGTGGTTTTTCTAATTATTTTTCAACTCTTAAGGATCCTGAATTTTTAAAAGCCCTGGGCCATACATTGTTTTTTGCCCTTGGGACCGTGCCTTTTACGCTTGTAATTTCTATTGGACTCGCGGCCCTTATTCATCAAGGTGTGCCGTGGAAGTCTTTATTTCAAGCAGGATTCTTTTTGCCAGTCGTGACCTCTATCATTGTGGTCGCTACTCTTTTCACGTTCTTTTATTCTGAAAATGGATTTTTAAATTTTATTTTAACAGCATGGGGTATTCCTAAGCCCAATCCTGCTTGGCTCATCAATCACAAATGGGCGCTTTTAAGTATTATGGCGATGGCCGTGTGGTCGAGCAGCGGATATTATCTGATTTTATTTTTGGCCGCGCTCCAATCGATTCCATCTTCTCTCTATGAAGCTTCCAGACTTGATGGAGCGAGTAGCATCCAGCAATTTTTTAAAATTACGCTTCCTCAGTTAAAGCCCATGATTTTATTTGTTATGGTGATCAATACCATTAATTCTCTCCAGGTATTTCCCGAAATTTTTACAATGACCAAGGGGGGGCCGGCACGTTCTACGACGACCATTGTTTATTATCTCTATGAAAAGGGTTTCAGTGAATTTCAAATGGGGACCGCTTCAGCGGTGGCCTATATTCTAGCGTTGCTTATGTGTGTTTTTGCGTATTTTCAAATGAAAGTTTTGAGGGAAGAAGCATGAAAAAGACGGTGCTTTTTATTTTTCTTTTTGGTTCGCTTCTGATTTCTCTTTTTCCTCTCTATCTTATGTTTACAACGTCGTTAAAGCCGGAGGGGAGTTTGCTTGCCGCCATGAATGAACTTTGGCCGCGGCAAATGACACTTAAAAATTATTGGGATGTGTGGATGAGCGGGCCTTTTGATCGTTATTTTTTAAATAGCATGGGGGTGGCGCTTGTCATTACTTTGGGAAATATTTTTTTAGCCCTCATGGTAGCCTATGCGTTCGCGCGGCGATCTTTCGTCGGTAAAAAACTTTTCTTTGGAACCATTCTTTTGACCATGATGATGCCTGCTCAAATTGTGATGGTGCCTACCTTTATTGTGATGAAACATTTCGGATGGCTTAACACGTATTGGGCGTTGATTGTTCCTTCTTTGGTGCTTCCTTTTAATGTATTTTTGTTGATTCAATACTTAAAGTCTTTGCCCGTCAGTCTTGAAGAAGCCGCAAGACTCGATGGCGCCAGTCCTTTTCAAATTTTATTTAAAATCGTAATGCCCTTGACCAAACCGGCGCTGGCGGTGGTGGGAATTAATACTTTTTTAGGAGCCTGGAATACCTTTTTATATCCTTTTTTACTTACCAATACGACGGAAATGAGAACGCTTCCTGTGGGGTTGGCTTTGTATAAGGGGGTTCATGGGGTGGATTGGGTGCATTTGATGGCAGGATCCTGTTTAGCCGCGGGACCTGTCATACTTATTTTTCTAATTTTTCAAAAGCTTATTATCGCGGGCTTAACGGCGGGAGCCGTAAAGGAGTAATCTTATGTTTTTCAAAAAATCAAAAGTTCAGCTTCAGATCCCTCAAGCAATAGAAAAACCAACCGCCTATGGGTTTTTTAATGAGGAACATGAATATGTGATCACGCGGCCCGATACGCCGCGTCCTTGGATTAATTATTTAAGTAATGCTCAGTATCACGCGCTGATTTCTCAAACGGGCGGGGGATTTAGTTACTATAAAGACTCAAAGCTTCATCGCATTCTTCATTGGGAAAGCTATCGTTCCGATCGTCCCGGCCGGTATCTTTTTATGAAGGAACCAAAAACTCAAGAAATTTGGACGCCCAACTGGCAGCCGCTGGGTAAAAGATTAGATTATTGGCAGGCTACTCATGGATTTGGCACTAGTTCTATTTTTGCAAAACATCAAGCGATTGAAACTTCGATCACATATTTTGTTCCGCCGGAAGACCCCTGTGAAATTTGGATTGTGAAGCTTAAAAATCTAAGCCAAGAGCCCAGAAATTTGCTTCTTTATCCTTTTGTGCATTGGCTCTTGGGAGATTTTTATATGGAAGCCGATCACAAAAAAATTATGGTCTTATATAATGAAGGTTATTTTGATCCCGAGCTTCAGTCCATCATAGCGTTTAAGCAGCCCAATAGCAGTCGAAGCTATGAGACCACTGGTTTTTTTGCAAGCTCTGTGAAACCCACAGGCTATGAACTCAATTACGAAAATTTTGTGGGGCCTTATGGAAGTATCACCAACCCCAAAATGCTTCGCAAAGGAAAGTGTTCCAGTCAGCCTCTCAGAGGAGAAGAGATGGTGGGGGTCATGGAAATTCCTGTGGCGCTTCAGCCGAGGGAAGAGATGACGTTGCTTTTTATTTTGGGATTTACGGAGAAAAAGGATCAGGTCGCGCAGATCATTAAAAGAAATATGAAGCTCCAAGAGGCAAAACATTTACTTCAAAAAACAAAAACCCTTTGGCAAGACAAACTCAATGGGCTCAGAGTAGAAACCCCGGATTCAAATTTTAATTTAATGACGAATACGTGGGGAAAATATCAGCTCTTAAATATTACACGCTGGCGTTCGGCATCTTATTATAGTCCAGGAGAGGGCGGCCGTGGTTTTCGAGATACAGCTCAAGATGTCGAGGGAGTCACGCCCATTGATCCTTTTTTAGCGCGGGAGTGGATTGAGCGGCTCTTGGCGTATCAATATCAAAGTGGCCATGCGGCGGCTGGTTTTTCAGATATTGAAGGGCCATGGGAAATTGGGGGGAATACGGGGATTTTAGGGAAAGGGGATGTGGCCGTTTGGATTCCCTACATGGTTTCAGCCTTCATTAAAGAAACAGGAGACAGTGATTTTTTAAAAGAAAAAATTCCTTTTTTAGATGGAGAACCGGAGACGGTTTGGGAACATTGTCTGCGAGCGATGGATCACTTTTGGAATAGCCGCGGAGCGCATGGACTCCCGCTTTTTTGGAAAGCCGGGTGGAACGATGCCTTAGATCGGTGTGGGATCCAAGGAAAAGGAGAGTCCGTATGGTTGGCCCAAGCCTATTGTAAAGCCCTTCTTCAAATGGAAGAGTTGGCTCTTCAGTTTGGATTTTTAGAGGATGCCAAGCTCATGCGTTCTCGTTTTGAAGAAATGGCCAAAGCGATCAATGATCATGCATGGGATGGAGATTGGTATTTAGCGATTTTCACCGATCAAGGCAAAAAAGTAGGCTCTCGAGAATGCAAAGAAGGGAAAATTTATCTGAATTCTCAGTCGTGGGCAATATTAGGAGGAGTTGCTCCAGAACTTCGGGCCGCACGGTGTTTAAAATCTGTTGAAAAAGAGTTAGAGACAGATATTGGACCTGCGCTTTTTGCGCCGGCGTATCAAAAGTACGATCCGGAGTTGGGAAGAATAAGCGCGTTTGCGCCGGGGACCAAAGAAAACGCCGCTGTCTTTTCTCATGCCTGCGCTTTTTTAATTGTGGCCTATGCCATGCAAAAGCAAGGCAACAAAGCCCATGCGCTTTTCACAAAAATTGCTCCATACAATCCCGCCAAAACTCTGGAGCGCTATCAAACAGAGCCCTACGTGTATGCGGAGTATTGTTATGGGCCGTCTCATCCTATGTTTGGATTAGGCGCTTTTAGCTGGAATACAGGAACAACGCCATGGATGTTTTTAGCCGCAATACACTGGATATTGGGAGTTCGGCCGTCATTTGAGGGACTCTTCATCGATCCTTGTGTGCCGTCGCAGTGGGGAGAGTTTTCCATGGAGAGGCCTTTTCGAGGGGCGATTTATAAAATTCACTTTAAAAATCCCAACCATGTTCAACAGGGGGTCAAAGAAATCCGCGTGGGTGGCAAGGTAATTTCGGGAAACGTAATTCCTGCGATGCCAGCTGGAAGGATACATGAAATCGAAGTTATTATGGGCTAGCCTGCTTTTATTTTTGTCTTCCGTAAGCTGGGCCCAAAAGAATCCTTTGTGGGAGATACAGAAACAATTTCCTGTTGGTGGATCTGATGTTCCCGGACTTCCCGCCGAAGGAGCCAAAGAAGCCCAATGCGAGCTGATAGACAAAGGAGGTCTGTATCAAATTTTCTTTAATACGCTCAATGGCAATCCCTGTCAGATTAAAATTCCTTTAAAAAAAGATCTAAGCAAAAGCGCTGTTTTGGCCTTCCGCATTCGCGGACAACGGGATGTTCAAAATTTTAATGTTGGGATGCAAGCCCAAGGGGATATTCTATTTGTGGGACCTGTGTTAGAATATCTTCCCTATTCTGTGATCTCCTCTTGGAAACAAACCGGCATTGCCATTC
>JACPST010000038.1 GCA_016193165.1 Deltaproteobacteria bacterium | reverse complement strand
ATTCTGGAAAATAATCATGATAAAGATGAAGAAACTCTGATTCAAAAACTCAGAGATATAAAGTTATCCCGAGCTGAGCTCGGGATCTCATAGGAGGTATCGAATGAAGCGTGTTCTTAGTTTTTTATTCATTTTTCTTTTGAGTCAAACCACTTTCGCAGATGAGCAGCTCTCTTTAGAGCAGAAAACAGCAGACATTGATCAGGTGGTAAGTCTTGTAAAATCTGCTTATGGCCCCAGAGACTATAAAAAATCTCAATTGGGCATTGATGTCGATCAACTCAGAGAAAAGTATGTGAGTTTGCTTCCGGGGACGACCAATCGAGAATTTTATTATTTGGTTTTGCGACTGGTGGCGGAATTTAAGGATTCCCATTTTTTAGCCATGGTTCCTTCTACACATGTTTCGTCCTTGGGATTTACAACCGAATGGGTGGATGGAAAAATTTTGATTGATGCCATTGATCGAAGACTCCTTCGGGGAAAATTTGATTTTGAAAAAGGAGATGAGGTGTTAGCTGTGAATGGGGTCCCTGTCCAAGAAGTGGCCCAAGAGTTGGCCCTGCAACGGGGATCAGGATTTGAACAGACGTCTAAAAGAGTCGGAGCACGTTTGGTTTCTTTCAGGCCAGCTCGACTGGTCCCTGTGCCAACAGGAAAGGCAAGGGTTACGATTCGCAGAGGAACTTCGGATATTATCGAAACCGTGGAACTTGAAGGGATTGAAGAAGGAGAAAGGTTAGATGAAGCTCCTAAGACAGGTGAAAAAGGGGTACCCAATACTCCTCAGTTTGGAAAACGGCGAACGCTCAGAGATTTTGATATTTCTATTCGCGAGATGATGGGGGAAAGAAGCTATCAATGCTCTGGGACAACTCGCATTGCGATTCCAAAGGATGCAACGATACTTATGAAAGAACCCTTTGTGGCTTATTTCCATCCGACAGAAAAAGGAAATGTGGGGTATTTACGTATTCCTCATTATTCGCCTGAAGATGAAGAGGGCAACCGTCTTTATGAAGAGCGTTTCCGTCAGTATGAATGGGCGGTTACAAAGCTTGAAGAAAACACGGTGGGTCTCATTATTGATCAAGACCACAATTGTGGTGGGAGTGTCGACTTTTTAGAACAGATGGCGGGGCTTTTCTTACGAGAAGACTATTTGCCGCTTCAGTTTCAGTTTTTGGCATCCAAAGCAGAGTATTTGGCATTTAAAGGATGGCTGGATTCCGAACCTAAAAATACGTTAGCAAGAGAATTTTTTTCTGACACAGTGAATCTGGTTAAAAAGCATTGGCTTTTGGGAGATTTTTTAACACCCAAAACAGCTTTTTTAGGAAATCACAAATTAAAACCTCATCCCCGAGGCTATACCAAGCCCATTGTGATGCTCATTGATGAGATGTCTGGCTCTGGTGGCGATGCGTTTCCCGCGCTACTTCAAGGAAATGGGAGGGCTAAGCTCTTAGGAACTCGAACCATGGGAGCCGGTGGCCATGTTATTGAAGCGCCTTCGTTAAATAATTCTGGAATCGAACTTCGTCTGACCAAGTCTCTCTTTTATAGACCCGATGGCGTGGCAGTGGAAAACAATGGGGCTATTCCTGATTTTCCATACACCATTACGCGAGATGACTTTGTCTATAAATACAAGAATTATCAAAAATTCTATCTGCAAAAACTCTTAGAACTCGTGCCGTAAAAAATTCTTGCTCCTCGCAGAAAGATTTCCGACTCTAGAAGAGTGCGGTCATTATATTCATCCTTGAACTTTGTATTTGACACCCCATTTTAAAACAAGGTAACTTCAAGGGTGTCATGCTAAAAGTACTTCTGATTGATGATTCAAAGACGATCCAAAAAGTGGCCCGCCTCATCCTTCAAGGCACAGATTTTTTCCTCTCTCAAGCAGGCGCGGATGGAAAGCTCGCCAAGCCCTTTAATTCAGAAGAATTTTTAGCGCTTTTAAGAGAGCTCAGAGTCTCAAAAAATGCCTTGGAGCCTCAGCTTGTTGTTCCCATGCCGCCAGATCCCTTTAAAAGTTTATTTGATGAAGAAGAGTTGGACAAACATTTAGAGTTTTTGGAAAAGCCTGTCAGGTCAATTCCTCACTATTCAGATGATGGCAAACGCGTGGATTCTCTCCCACGAGAAACCGTAGAAAAAGTTTGCCGAGAAATTATTCCCCCATTAGCTGAAAAAATTATTCGAGAAGAGATTCAAAAGTTACTCAAAGATAAAGACTAGGAGCAATGACGTAGATGAGCATTTTTCAACATCCTGTAGATGAATTGATCCGCTTAGCCTTTGAAGAGGACGTAGGACAAGAGGATGTGACATCTGGATTGCTCGTCGATCCCAATCTTTGTTCCAAAGCAGAAGTGGTCAGCAAAAGCGAAGGAATTTTATGTGGAATGTTTTTGTTAGAAAAGATTTTTGCATGGCCAGAGAGGTTGAACGCGGCTCGCTTAAATACAAAAAGTGATTTTCAGGATGGAAGCATCATTCATAAAGGGGATGTGGTGGTACATATTCAGGGATCTTTGCAAAGCATCTTAAAGGTTGAGCGCGTGGCATTGAATTTCCTGGGACGCTTATCTGGCATTGCAACACTGACGCGTCGCTTTGTGAAAGAAGTCAAAGGGCTTCCCGTGGATATTATGGATACACGAAAAACAATTCCCGGATTTCGCTTTTTAGAAAAATATGCAGTCAAAATTGGGGGAGGCAAAAATCATCGCTTTGGACTTTATGATGGTGTTCTCATTAAAGAGAATCACCTGATTGCTACAAAAGGGATAAGATCTGCCCTTGAAACCATTCAAACAAAGTTAAAGAAAAAAATGACGGTTGAAGTAGAAGTTAAAAATTTAAAAGAAGTGAAAGAAGCTTTGGAAGCCAAAGCGGATATTATTCTTCTTGATAATTTTTCAGTGGAAGAGGTGAAAGAAGCGCTTTCACTCATTGGAAAACGAGCTTTGACGGAAGTTTCCGGGGGCATTCATTTAGCAAATGTCAGACACTACGCCGAGACAGGGGTGAACCGTATTTCAATCGGAGCTTTGACGCACTCAGCTCCTAATTTTGATTTTAGTCTTTTATGCTCTTTACCAAAGGATATAAATTTAAAAAAGTCCCCTCGACCAACGACACGGCCTTCGAACTAGCCCGAAAGGGAGCGCCATAAGGAGAATATGTCGTTGCCGAACAGCAGACTCAAGGTCGGGGGCGGCTCAATCGCAAATGGTTTTCAAAATCTGGAAACCTCTATGTCTCTCTCATTTTGCGTCCGCCAATCCTAAGCCGAGAAGCACAGCATTTGACCTTTGTGGCTGCTTTGGCCGCGATGAAAACCTTGGAAAAATATTTAAGTCGGGCGCTTCAACTCAAATGGCCCAATGATGTGTTGGTAGATGGCAAAAAAATTTCTGGAATTTTAACAGAGCTTGAAGCCCAAACAGAGAAAGTAGATTTTGTGATTGTAGGTATGGGCATGAATATCAATCAAGAAAAATTTCCAAAAAGTCTTTTGAATAAAGCAACTTCTCTTTATTTAATTCAAGGGAAAGGTACTCCAGTGGATCAGGTATTAGATGATTTACTTATTTCTTTTGAAGAGTGGTATCAAGAAAAGGGGTTTCCTCTCATTCGAGAAACATGGGAGGAGTTAAGCCTTATTAAAGGACGCGCGGTGGAAGTGAAAGAAGGGCGAAAGAAAAAAAGAGGCGTGGCCTTGGGATTAGGTGACGATGGAGCCCTCATCATTAAAACTCCTCAAGGAGAAACCCAGCATATTTATTCTGGGGATCTTACGTGTTTTTAGGCGTGCTTTTAGTCTTAGATGTTGGCAATACCGATACCGTCCTTGGCCTTTTTAAAGGATCCATTTTATTTTTCCACAAGCGTGTTCCCAGTCAAAAGTTAAAGGACTTTTTTTTAAGAAAAAAAATATTTTTTAACCATGTGGATTCGGCCATTGTTTCTTCTGTTGTCCCTGCGGTAGATCCTCTTATCCGAAAAATGCTTCAAAAGCTTAAAATAAAAAAAAGAATTTTTGTCACTCATCGCTTAAAACTTCCCATTTCTCTTAAAGTGGATCGCCCCGGCGACGTTGGAGCTGATCGACTCGTGAACAATAGCGGGGCTTTTGTGAAATATGGAGGGCCTCTTTTGGTGATTGATTTAGGAACAGCTACAACGATCGATTATGTGGACTCAAAGGGAGCCTATCGGGGAGGAGTGATTATCCCCGGGCTTAAAATTTCTGCTCAAGCTCTTTTTGAGCGGGCGTCAAAGCTGCCTTCTGTGCCGCTTGAGTTTTCTTCCAAAATATTAGGAACGAATACTGTTTTCCAAATGCAGTCTGGAATTGTCCATGGATATATAGCGATGCTTGAAGGGATGATCAGAAAAATTCAAAAAGAAATTAAAAAGAAACCTAAAATTATTATGACCGGAGGTCTTGGGTCTTTGGTAGCTCCTCACGTATCCTTTAAAAATACACTCGATCCTTTCCTAACTCTTCGTGGTCTTAAACTTTTAGCCCGGCTCAACGCGTAAATCCCGTATTGTTCCAGTGACAAAAATGGGCACTTTGAAAGGCAGTTTTTGGCATTTTTGATGGCTATCTTTTTGAGGCTATCTCCCCGTTTATTTATTAAAACAAAGTAAAATCAAGTACTTCTATATTTTTCCAAAATTGGCACAGGGGTTGCACATTATAAGGGCAGATATGGATACTCTAGGTATGAGTTGGGCATGTATGCCCTTGTGGAGGTAGTTATGAAAAGTATTAAAAAAGTTGTTTTAATTATGACGGTAGCCGTAGCTGCTCTTTTATTATCCAGTTGCGGAGACGACAAAAAAGATTCTGAGCTCATGTATCAGACCAATCCTTATGGATACATGAATAGCTTTCAGGGAAGTCCTTGTGGTCCCATGATCTCGGCCTATGGATATCAAAACTATAATACATTTGCTTTTAATGGATCCTATCCCAACATGGGGCACTTCTTACAAAATAATCCCAATGCCATTTTTCAAAATAATGGCCAGTGCTTTAGTGGGACTCAGCTTTACAATATGTATAATCAAGCAGGCCTTCCTTGGAATCAGTTTGCTTATTCTCCTTTTGGTAATTTCCAACTCTATCAGCAGCCCTATTCTTATCAACCTTCAACCGGTTCTTGGAACATTAGTTCCAGCAACGCCTATAACTCATCTGGTAACTGGATAGGTGCGGGTGATTTATTCGGTGGTGGATATCCGTTTTCCCCTATGGGCAATAATCGTTGGGGTTTAAATATTTACTATCGCGGTAGATAAGCGAAGGATTATCGTTTAGAGTACTGATACCGTTTGCGAGCGCCGCTCATTCCTGATTTCTTGCGCTCAACTTCTCTGGCATCGCGAGTTAAGAAACCTTCTGCTTTTAAGGTTTTTCGAAGTTCAGGATTAAATTGAAGAAGGACTCTAGAGAGCCCGTGGCGAACCGCTTCTGCTTGCCCTGATTTTCCACCGCCACAGACATTGATGTAGATGTCAAATTTCCCCTCTGTTTTGGTGAGGATCAAGGGTTGTTTAATGATCATCTGAGCTGTGGCACGAGGAAAGTAAGTTTCTAGGGTTGAATTGTTGACCTGAAACTCCCCTTTGCCTTCATTATAAAGATAAACTCGGGCGACGGCCCTCTTTCTTTTTCCGGTCGCGCTAAAATTAGGAACTCTGGGTTGTGTTTGATTCATGAAGTTATTATCGTAAGGGGTGTTAGTTTTTGAGCCTCGTGAGCGTGTTTATCATCGGCATATACTTTTAATTTTTTAATAACCTGCCGGGATAGTTTTCCGGGAGGGAGCATCCCTTTGACAGATTCAAAAATCAGCCTTTCCGGATGTTTGTTTAAAACGTCTTTGGCACTTTGGGATTTTAAGCCGCTCACATGACCACTATGTCGGTAATAGATTTTATCCGTCCATTTTTTTCCTGTGAGACGAATTTTTTTAGCATTCGTAACCACGACAAAATCTCCACAATCCAGATGAGGCGTAAAAGAAGGCTTGTTTTTTCCTCTGAGGACATTGGCAATCTCTGTGGAAAGACGGCCGAGCACCTGATTGGAAGCATCTACGCAATACCATTTTTTACTTTTATCGGGCTTTGCAACGAATGTTCTTTGTTTCAAAATGTTCATAGCAATAACGCGTAAAGATACTGAACGGGTCTATTAAAGTCAATGGAAAATCTTTTTTAAAAAGAGCCCCTGGGGTGGTGCTGGAGGAGGGCCTAGCTTCCTATTTTTAGAGGCCAAAAGCTCTCTAAATTCCCCCACAGTGAGAATTTCCTTTCCAACGGCCACTAAAGCTCCCACAATATTTCGAACCATTTGTTTTAAAAATCCACTTCCTTTAACTTCGTAGATAATATACGGAGATTTTTTCCGAACGGATGATTTAAAGAGTGTCCGGGTGGTTGAAGTAAGTTTTGTTCCTGTATTTTGAAAGGCTTTAAAATCCTGTTCTCCTACTAAAAGTTGAGCGGCTTTTTTCATTTTTGAAATATTTAAAGGATTACGGAGCCACCAGCTATAATGTCTTAAGAGAGGAGAGGGAGAGGGATGATTAAAAATTTGATACACATATATTTTTGAATGGGCTTGTTTCTGAGCGTGAAAAGTTTTGTCCACAGTTTTTAGTTTTTTAATTTTAATGTCCGCGGGTAAAATCGTGTTGAGTCCTTTAAAAAGTTTATGATCAGAAATCGAAGATTCAATTTGGCAATGGGCAACTTGTCCCATCGCATGAACTCCTCGATCGGTCCGACTGGCTCCGACGATAGGAGTTTTTGTTTGAATGATTTTTTCTAGAGCTTCTTCCAGCGTTTGTTGAATGGTGCGATACGTAGACTGTCTTTGCCATCCATGGTAATTTTAAAGATATTTTGAATAAGGCGGTATTCAGCTACCAGATACGTATGGTTGACGCCCAAATTGATATCAAAAGAACGAGCGGATTGGGGATCTATAATATTGGTATTAAACTGCACCCCTCCGCCCGCCATATAAGCAGAGCGATAAATGTCTTTATAGCGGTCTCCTTTTTGAGCGCCGCTTTGCTGAAATCGAAAGCCCCCTACTCCTGCTTCAACAAAAGGAACCAAAGGCTGCCAAGACCAAAAATGGGCCCGGTAGACGCCACTTAAAAATCCAGGAATAACCCAAAGGGTATAAAGTTGTTTCACAGAGCTAGTGTCTTTCGGGCTATCGTATTCTTTTTGGATGACCCAAGCTCCCGTTGAAGCTTTAGCGCCCCATTTCCCTAAAAATTTTAAAAAATGCCATTCAAAACCTAAATCAGCCCAAAGGCCTTGATTTCCAATGTATTGAGCTTGTCCTGAGTAGATGGTTCCAAAGGCATCGCCGCTTCCTGTGTAATTTGAAGGACGATAGGTGCCCCCCATCAGTGTCAGTCCCCAATTTTGAGGAGATTCTTTGGTGGGGGCTTCTTTAAAAATGACTTTATTTTCTTCAAAAGAAGGCACTTTTTTTGCTTCTTCTTCAGGGGTTGGCTCTGGATTTTGTATTTCTTCTTGTGCCATCACAAAAGCAGAAAGAAAAGTTAAAAAATAAAAAAGGAGAACGAAGAAAATAATTTTTTGTCTCATAAAAACTCGCTTGCCAGGGCTTCCGCAATTTGAACCGCATTGAGCGCTGCCCCTTTTCTTAGGTTATCAGATACAATCCAAAGATTGATTCCGTTAGAGATCGAAACATCTTCCCTGATTCGTCCCACACAGGTGTCATCTGTTCCTGTCGTTACACTATTTAAAGGATAAAGATTTTGGGAAGGATCGTCGATCATTTTGACTCCTTTGGTCTGGGATAAAAGTTCTCGAACTTCTTGAGCAGAAGCTTTTCTTTCTGTTTCAATATTGACAGCTTCCGCGTGGCTTCCAAAAACAGGCACACGTACGCAGGTGGCTGTGACTTTGATAGCGGGATCATGAAGAATCTTTTTTGTTTCTAAAACCATCTTCATTTCTTCTAACGTATAGCCGTTTTCTAAGAAGCGATCAATATGAGGAATGCAGTTGAAAGCAATTTGATGGGGGAATTGGTGAACTTGAACTTCACTTTGGTTTAAAAGAGCAATGGTTTGACTGGAAAGTTCTTCCATGGCTTTTTTCCCTTTGCCCGATGTAGACTGATAGGTGGCTACAACGACGCGCTTAATTCTAAAAGCATCATGAATGGGTTTTAATACTTGAACCATTTGTACCGTGGAGCAATTGGGATTGGCTACGATATTTTTGTGACTATAGTGGACCAAATCTTCGTAATTAACTTCTGGGACAACGAGCGGCACTTCGGGATCCATTCGCCAGGCATTGGAATTATCAATACTGACTGTCCCTCGCGAAGCCAATTTAGGAATGATAGTGAGGCTAACGTCTGTGCCCGCGCTCAAAAGAGCAATGTCAATGACATCAAAGTCATCGAGAGTTTCTTCATTTAAAATTTTGACTGGGACATTTTTATTTTGAAATCTTTTGTATTCCCCGGCAGAATTTTTAGAAGCGTATAAAAAAAGTTTTTCAACTGGAAACTGGCGTTCTTCTAAGATAGAAAGCATTTCTTCTCCCACAGCGCCGGTGGCTCCGATAATCGCAACATTTCTTTTGAGGTGAGGCATTCCGGCTATTCCTTTTTTTCTATGAGCATGAGATTAGGCCCTTTTTCTATGCTCTCTTCTTGTTTTTTGGAACGAGAGAAATCGCGAACTTTTTTCTCTTGTCCTAAAAGGTGAAAAATGGGGCCTGAAACAACATAGCCCATCATGACTACAAACATCATAATGCCTGGATTATAGGCCACAACCATCAGGACAAAAACAACAAAGACCAAAAAACCAAAAGAACGTTTGTCTTTAAAATCTAAATCTTTAAAACTTCGATATTTGATGCCGCTGACCATGAGAAATCCAAGTATAACCGTTAAGACCAAATTAAAATAGTTACGGTCTTCTTCAAGCATGAGTTCATGGAAAAGAAGAATCGTTGTGGCAATGACAAAGGCCGCAACAGGAATAGGGAGTCCTTCAAAATAGGCTTTTTCAGCAGTGGCTGTTTTTACATTAAATCGGGCAAGTCTTAGCGCGCCACAGGCAATAAAAACAAAACAGGCAAGCCATCCTATTCGCCCAAAAGATTCAATCGACCAAAGATATATGAGCATAGCAGGAGCAATTCCAAAAGACACAAGATCAGAGAGAGAATCATATTCTTCTCCAAATTTAGATCCGCCTTTGGTCAAGCGCGCAACTCTTCCGTCCATGAGATCAAAAATGCCCGCGATAAAAATAGCTATAACCGAAGGAATATAAAGATCTTGAAGAGAGGCAATCATTGAATAAAATCCACAAAAAAGATTTGCTGTTGTAAAAAGATTGGGAAGAAAATGAATCGCATGGGTCTTGGGTTTTAAAGACTTGGGCTTCATTCTAATGTTCCTATCACAGTTTCTCCTGCCCGTACAGATTGTCCGACCTGAACTTGAAGTGAGGCTTGAGGCGGGAGATAAATGTCGACTCGAGAGCCAAATTGAATGAGCCCAAACCGCTCTCCGCGCGTAAGGGTATGCCCGGCCTTTGCGTCACTCACAATACGCCTGCAAAGCCAGCCCGCAATTTGAACGACAACAAATTTATTTTTTTGATCATCTTCCAAAAGAAGCGCATTTTGTTCGTTTAAGTCAGAAGCTTTATCGACGCTGGCAATATGAAATTTACCCGGATGATAATAAATATCCAAGACTTTGGCAGAAATAGGAGCCCGGTTGATGTGGCAATTTAAAGGAGACATAAAAATAGAAACACGGCATCTTTGTTCTTTTAAAAATTTTTTTTCATAGGCTTCTGTGATCAAACAAATTTTCCCATCCGCGGGAGAAATAATAAGGCCTTTTTGAACAGGCGTCGTACGTTTTGGATTTCTAAAAAAAGAAATAATAAAAAGGGTTAAGATGCCTAAAAAAATAGCGGCTAATGTTGCTTTAAAAATAATCAGAAGTAAAGTGAGAAAAAGTCCGATCCCAATCCACCGAAATCCTTCGCGAGCAATGATAAATCCTTGATTTTGCATAAGAAAACGGCGAAACTGTATCATGCTCATTTGACTAAGTCAATGTCAGGTGTCAGACACCAAGGTGTCAGACACCAAAACCAAAAACTTATGTCTTGTTTGGGGTATTTTAAATTGCTAAAATCAACATATCCACATTCTTTTTTAGGAGGGGGGTAAATTCATGGCTCTATTTGCAATTACAACAGCCGTGGTGGGGGCGAGGTATCATGCATGGGATCTCATTATTCATGCAGGCCCCATGGTAAAACTTGTACTTTTGATTTTAATTCTAGCCTCAGTTTTTTGTTGGGCTATTATTATTGCCAAATATTACGTGTTTCGAGATGCCAAGCGACACACGGCTCTTTTTTTAGATGATTTTTATGAAGGAAGCAGTTGGGATGATCTTTTTAAAAAGATGAATCTTTTTAAAAGCTCTCCTTTGGCCCATGTCTTTCAAGCAGGGTATACAGAGCTGCAAAAGAGTCCTAAAAAAGAGGGGCTTGATCAGCCTCAATTTGATAATATTATTCGCGCGTTAAGACGCGCGATTACATCTGAAACAACTCGTCTTGAAAAAACAACTTATTTTTTAGCTACAACAGGAGCGACCGCTCCTTTTGTGGGCCTTTTTGGAACTGTCTGGGGTATTATGAATTCTTTCCAAGGTATTGGGGCAACAGGGGTAGCCAATCTTGCCATCGTAGCGCCTGGAATTTCTGAAGCCTTAATTGCGACCGCCATTGGGCTTGCGGCGGCGATTCCGGCGGTTGTGGCTTACAATTATTTTCAATCAGGATTAAAAGTTTTTGTGTCTGAAATGGAAAATTTTTCCCATGATTTCACAAATATTGTGAAGAGGAATGTGTAATGGCTTTTTCATCTGATGGCCAAGATCCTCGCCGTTCTCTCATGGCAGAAATTAATGTGACCCCTCTGGTGGATGTCATGCTGGTGCTTCTCATTATTTTCATGATTACGACACCTCTTTTGGAACAAGGTATTCCTGTGGATTTGCCTCAAACCAAAACAACTTCAATCGATCCAACTGAAAAACAAATGGTGCTGGTACTTACCAGAAACAAAGATATTTTTTTGGGTAAAGAGAAACTCAATATCAAAACTTTGGAAACATCCTTGGGGCACGCCCTGAGACAAACCAAACGCCGGGAAGTTTTTATTCGGGCAGACCGCGCGGTGGAATATGGCTTTGTGGCAGAAGTGATGGCATCCATTAAAAGTGCGGGAGTGACTCGCATTGGGCTTGTGACGGAGCCGCTTCCTCCAAAATAAATTTAAAGATAACTCATGAAACAATATGCTTATTTAGGCCAAGTTAGCCAGCCCTATTTTAAAAAAGCTTTAACCACGTCTTTAATTTTTCATGCAAGTCTCTTTGTGATCGCCATTGTGGCGCCCCTTCTTCCTTTTCTTCAGGGCAAAGGAGCTTTGACCTATACATCGACGATTCGAGTCGATATTATCGATCTCCCCGATCAACGCCTCTATGAAATTGAGAAAAATATTGTTTCAACTCAAGATGCCATTAAGTCTTTGAAGAAAGATATTGATACTTCGTATCAAGATAAAGATGCCCTAAAATTTAAGACCTCTAAGAAATTAAAGAAAGAAGCTTCCCAGGCGATTGAGCGCTTAAAAGCGCTCAAGGCGTTAGAGGGCTCCCAACAAAAGCAAAAGAAAGAAATTTTAAGAAAAGGAAATATTGCGACACCTGGGGCAGAATCGACTTCCGCGCAGGAAGAGGGGATTCCTCTGGATGCCTATCGAAGTATTATCTCCGAACGAGTCAAATTGAGATGGGCGCTTCCCTCTTATTTGAGGCGGCAGGAAAAATTGTCTGGAAAATTAATTGTATTTTTAAGTCCAGATGGAACTATTTTAAGAAAACAAATTGTGTCTTCTGGAAGTCCGGAGTTTGATGATTTCATGAATCGCGCATTGGAAGAAGCGCTCCCTTTTCCTTCTGTTCCTGCTGAAGTTCAAAAAGATTTGCGCTATGATGGAATGGCGATTACCTTTTTTGCAAAGGAGCTTAGATGAAAAAAAGTTTGATTTTAAGTGTCGTGGGCTTGATTCTATTCTGCGGAGTTCCTTCCCTATTTTCAAAAAGAATTTATATTGTGGTGGATAATGCAAGGCTCAGACAATCTTTGATTTCTTTCCCTCCTTTCAAAAATTTAGATGAAGATCAAGCGGCCCAAGAGCTTGGAGAGCAAGTCGGCCGCATTGCGCGAGATGACCTTGAGTTTTCAGGACTCTTTAGTTTTATCGATCCCCGGGATTTATCTTTGTGGAATAAGGGAGGGTATGAACTTTCGGATATTGATTTTAAAGCATGGACTAGTTTGGGGACTGAATTTTTAATCGCGGGAGGATATCGGTCCAGCGGAGATTCTATTTCTTTAGATATGAGGCTGTATGACATTGCCAGCGCTAAAATGGTTTTTGGAAAAAAATATATTGCCCAGAACAGAGATATTCGAGCTTTGGCCCATCGATTTGCCGATGCGGTTATAGAAGAGCTCACCGGTGAAAAAGGGATTTTTCAAACTAAAATTTTATTTGTGTCTGACAAAACAAAAAGCAAAGAACTCTATGTCATGGATTATGATGGGAAAAATATTCAGCAGTTAACCTTTCACAAATCCATTGTTTTTTCTCCCGCATGGTCTCCAGATGGGAAAAAAATTAGCTATTCCACTTATACGACTCACGAACGTAATCTTAAAAACTTAGATTTGTTTGTTCTGGATATCACAACAGGGGATCAAAAAGTGATTTCAAGAAAACCCGGTCTCAATAGTGGGGCCAGCTGGTCGCCCAATGGCCAAGAGATCGCTTTGACCCTAAGTTATGAGGGAGATCCTGATATTTATCTTATGAATGCCAATGGAGAAAATGTGCGAAAGGTGACTGCCCACCCTGCTTTAGATGTGGAACCCTCCTGGTCGTCAGATGGCCAAAAAATTATTTTTTCCTCAGGGCGAGCACCCTTGGCCCACCTCTATAGGATGAAAAAAAATGGGGAAGCGGTAGAGCGGCTAACCTTTGCCGGACGTTTTAATTCTTCTCCCGCGTGGGGTCCCAAAGGGGAAAAGATTATTTTTTCGGGAGATTTGGGGGGCTATTTTGATCTTTTTTTGATTAATCCTAATGGTACAGGGCTTCAACGGCTTACAAAATCTCAAAACAGGGAAAATAATGAGCACCCCAGTTGGTCTGCGGATGGGCGTCACATTGTTTTTAGCTCCAACCGTTCTAAAAAATATGAGCTTTATATGATTAATGATGATGGAAGTAATGAACATGGGCTTTTAAAAAATTATGGAAATATTTATTCTCCTGCCTGGTCCCCCTATCTTGAATAAGGGCTGTTGAAAAAGGCTCATCACCATCGTTGCCCCCCCGATCAAGTCGGGGGGCAGGCTCTCGTCGTGTCGCCTTCAACGTACTGCTCAAGTACGCCTCAGTCGCCCCTCCTCGGTCGCCTAGGTTCTGAGCCTTTTTGAACAGCCCTTTTAGATTTGGATACTCACGACATTATCCACAAAACTGTGGATAACTTTGTGAAAATCTGTGGATATGTGTAAAAAAAAATTGATTTTAAGCCATTCTAGCAGATTGATTACAAAATGATCATATCATTTTTTGTTTTTTAGAAATTAAATTTTTTAAAATTTGAGTAGTCTTTTGAGTACTTTGGGGATCTTTATCTTTGATTTGAGAAAGAATATTTTCTAATGCCGCGATATCTTCTTTGGCGCGAGTTTGAAGGCTTAGGAGCATGTAATTAAATTTATCTTTTACATCCTGAAATTCATCTCGTGCTCTTAGGTTCATAGGAGAGGAGCAAGTGCCCTCTGCAACTTCTTGAAGTTTCCTTTTTAAAACAAAAATAGGGCCAACCATTTTATGGGTGATCAAAATTCCAAGCAGGGTTAAAAAAAGTATTAAAAAGCCTAAAATGACGAGAAGAGTGGTGCTTAAGAATTTTTTCCAATACGTGATCAGGGCTAAAATCTCTGATCGCTCTGTAAGTCCCGCGGTTAAAAGGATCTGATGGCTGGATTTGAATGAATAAAAAAGAAGCCCTCCGATGAGAAGGGATACAATAACAGCAATAGAAGCCAATAGAAACGCGTATTTGAGCTGAAAATCTTTGTCAATCAGGTAATGGGTGCGAAGAAAGGTCTTCAACGTATGCGATCGATTTCGTATCCTGCGGCCAATCCTCCCAAACGCGAAAGGTTTTGGTAGAGAAGGCCTAATGTTTTATCTGTTTGTTTTTTAAGTTTAGCCGCTGTGCCGCGAGTTAAAACCACAGGTTGGAATAAAAACTCTCTGGAAGAAAGAACATTTTTGGCTGTTTTATCCGTGTATGTTTTAATGTAGCCCCCGGCAATTTCATTTCCTAAGAGATAAATAACGGTTTCTCCAATAAATTTATTAAAAAGAGATCTAACGGGAACAGATTCTTGAATGAGGACTTCATTAATGACAGACTGGCTTTTGCCATTTAATCTTTTGGACTTCTTTTTAAAATAAAGATCGGAGAGTTCTTTGGTGGATTGAATGGAAAGCATCCCCATTCCATAGGTTCCAGAATTATTAACAATTTGGACCGAAGGACGTTGGATAACCTTATATTCTCGATATTTTTGTTCTAAATTTTGCAAAAGGATATTTGTAGAATTGGCAATTTTTTCAACTCCGTTTTTCTCATCAAAATTGACATGAGTATCCACATGAAACTGTGTGGAAATAAGCCATGGGTCAATTCCAATGAGATCAGAAAAGTCCTTAGCTAAGGTATTAAAAATATTTAAAGAATCACTTCTTTTGTGCATGAAGGAGAGAACCTTATAAGGAGGATTCATGGATTGTCTAAGATTAGCAAGCTTAAGTGTGAGATCTGAGGTGAAAGGATCTGTAAGCAGTACAAAATCAGGGTCAAATTTTTCAACACGGATTCTATCTGCTTCAAGAGTTACAGGAAAAATTTTTATGGTTTTTTTGGAAGGCGTTTTAATTTTTGCGGGAGCCTCTAGCATTTCTAAGGTGCCAAGCTCCACTTTCAAATGGCTTTTCTTAAGAATCTGAATCAGCGTGAAAAGATGTTCGTAATAAAAAGGATTGGAATGTCGAACTGTGGCTAAGACTAATATTTTTTTAAGTTTTTCTATATCTGAATGATATTTTTTAAAGTATTTTTTAATGAGTTGAGGAGCGTTTCGTAAATCTCCTTTGGCGATATGATTTAAGCCCATGGGAAAAAAGTGTATTCCTGAAATGGTTGTTTTAAACCCACTGTCTTTAATAACTACGGAAGCTAGGAGTGGAACGGGGATGCGTTTTAGGTGCTTCTCAAACCATCCAGAAAGCTCGTAACTATTCTTTTTTATTGAAGAAATTACTGGTTCATACATATTTACCTTGCCTCTTTTCCAGGGAGTATCGGCTTAAATCTTTGAAACTATAACAAAACCTTTCACAAAACTCAATAGGGCTATTTAAAGAGGCGGGATGTAATATTTACGTCCTTGGAGAGGTTCGGGAAGGTGAGGATGGGAAACTTTGGCATCTTTGAAGTTATGAGCGTATTGGTAGCCTTTCCCATAGTTTAAATTTTTCATGAGATGTGTTGGGGCATTTCTTAAATACAGAGGAACTTCTAAGTTTCCTTTTTCTTTGACATCTGCCAAAGCTTTTTGAAGGGCAGCATAAGAAGCATTGCTTTTGGGAGCGCTAGCTAAATAGGTAGCCGCTTGGGCCAAAGGAATTTTGGCTTCGGGAAGTCCCACAAAATCCACAGCT
>JACPST010000095.1 GCA_016193165.1 Deltaproteobacteria bacterium | reverse complement strand
CAAATTGATGACCGAAAAATTGCTTTTGTCATTGGAGACGTTTCCGGAAAATCGCTTCATGCCGCTCTTTTTATGGCGCAATGCCTCACCCTTCTTAAAGTTTTTATCAAAATGGATTTAAACATTTTAAAAATTATCGAAAAAACAAACCAAATGCTCTTTGAACTTGTAAAAACAGATATGTTTGCAACTGTTTTCATTGGTATTTATGATACCCATTATCATCAATTAAGTTACGTCAATGCGGGGCATAACCCTCCTCTCCTTCTTAGAACTTCCGTAGATATCCCAGCCAAAGATTATCACCCAATGATTATGCTCACGGCCGAGGGTATTGCTTTAAATTGTATTGCCAATATGGTGCTTGAAGAAAAAAGAATCCAACTTTATGAGGGGGATATTTTGCTTTTGTATACCGATGGCTTGATCGATGCCACCAATGAATCCGATGAAGAATTCGGCGAAGCTAAACTCAAAGGTCTCATCACAGAACTTAGAGACTTGCCTTCCCAAACCATGACTGAAAAAATATTAGAGCGCATTCAGGACTATTCTAAAAACTCAAAAACAGAACCCGATGACATGGCCGCCTTGGTCATCAAATTTAAGGAGGAAAAATGAAAAAAGTAAGCCTCTTTTGCCTCTTTATGATTTTCTCCGTTTTTGGATTCGGAGCAGAGACTCTCACGCTTCCAGCTTCTCTTAAAGAAGCTTTAGAAAACAGCCCCTATTTAAAAATACAAGAGCGCAACAAAGATGCGAAATCTGCCGACGTTCGAATTGCATGGTCTGCGTTTGTTCCTCACGTTCAAGGCGAAGTCGGACGCGGCCGTCAAAGCAAAGATAACTATTACACCAAACTTCAGAAAAAAAGATTTAATGATACAGGAAATGCGGCCATCATGAGCATTGATACAAGCAATCCCCGCGATGCCGCGTTTTGGAATATCACCACCAAGCAAGATATTTTTAAGGGATTTGGAAACTATCATAACTTAAAAGAGAAAAAGAAAAAATTAGAAATGACAGAACTGGAATTAGCTGCTGAAAGAAATAATCTCATTTTTGATGTCATTTCAACCTATATTGAAATTTTAAATCTTCAAAACACTTTGGACACTCTTGCTAAAGCCAAAACTTCCGCTCAAGAACAAAAAAACAATCTCCAAAAGCGATACGAGCTTCAAACAGTCTCTAAAACAGATGTCGAAAAAGCGGAAGAAAAACATTTAGAAGTGGAATGGAAAGAACTCGAAGCCCGACAAGCCATGGAGCTTGCTCAAAACCGGATGAATCAACTTTTAGGAAGAGAACTGACAGGAAATTTTAAAGTCGCTCCTCTGCCCATTAAAAATCTCACACTCCAACCCATCGATTTTTATCTAGGACGTATTCCTCAAAACTTAGAATACAAAAAAACAGAGACAGAAATTCAAAAAGACCGTTTTGAAAAAAGACGCACCTATGCCCAACATCTTTTGATGCCCAACGTTGGATTTGAATACAACTATGAACAACGGGGAGAAAGATTTACGGATCTGGAAGAAGGATGGAAATTAGGTGTCGTAGCCCGCGCTCCCCTTTTTGATGGACTTGAAAATTTTGGAGAACAAAGCAAAGCCTCCGCGCAACTCGCCAGCGCTAAACTCAAATCCCATCTCACAAAACAATCCGCGGAGATTGGCATTAAAAAACACTATTACAGTTTTAAAGCTTTAGAAAAACATATCGCTCACTTAAAAAAGAAACGAGATCGCCAGCAAAGATTGTTTGAAGATACCCTTAAAGCTCTCAAAGAAAAAGCCGCAACCCTGGCTCAGCTCCATGCCACGGAAGTCTTGGTTTTAGAAACCGATACCCAACTCTTGGAAAAAAAACGCCATCAGCTTTTAGACACTATCTCCCTTCAAAAACTTACAGGAGAAATAGACATTCATGGCCTTTTTTAATGAACTCTACTCATTTTTGATGCAACATAAAAAAGAAACAACTGTTGCGCTTTCTTGCCTTGTAATTCTTTTGGCCTTAGCCATCGTGGCCCATATCATTCAAAAAAATATTAAGAGCAAACCCGTGATTTACGTCGAAGTCACACAGCCTGTCCAAAAAGAAATGATGGAGTCTATCTCCGCCACAGGAACCATTGCCGCTGAAAAACAAACTACATTGGCTTCCAAAATCCCAGGAAAAATAAAATCAATTCTCATTCAAGAAGGACAAGAAGTAGGCGCCAATCAAAAACTGATTCAGCTCGAATCGAAAGAATTGGAGCTTCAGACAGAAATCGCAGAATCTGCTCATCGCTCAGCTGCTTCAGCTATTGATGAAGAAAACTATAAACGCCACAAAGCTCTTTACGAAGAAGGCGTCATCACAAAATCTGAATTTGATAAAATTGAAGCGGAATATAAAGCCGCCAAAGCGGATAAAGACCGCCTTGAAAAAACAGTTCAACTCCAAGAAGAACAAAAAGCCTCGAGTGAGATTACAGCTCCCTTTACCGCTCTCACGGCTCAAATTTTAGTTCATGAAGGAGAAGTCATAGCCGCCGGCCAACCCCTGGCCGAGCTCGTGAGCATGGATACGGTAAATGTGGAAGTTCCGATTGCATCCCAAAACATTGAAAAAATTCAAAAAGGGATGGAAGCGCATGTCACCGTGGATAGCTCGTCAGAAACTTTTCGAGGAACATTAGAAACCATCAGCCCGGTTGCAGATCCGATGAGCCGAACTTTTGATACTAAAATTAAAATCGACAACAAAAATAGAATTCTTAAACCAGGAATGTTTGCCAAAGTATCACTTATCGTTCAAAGACGCCCGAAAGCTCTAACCCTTCCTAAAACAGCTCTCATTAAAAAAGAAGACCTTCCTGGAAAATGGATTTACACGATTAAAAATAAAAAAGCTCATCTTCAACAAATTCAAACAGGACTGGAAAGTAAAGAGAATGTCGAAGTCACGAGCCCCCTGGATCTCACAGAAACAGTTGTCACTGCCGGCCAAAGTGAACTTTACGAAGGGGCTTCTGTATCCATTGTGAGCCCCTCCCATGTCACTCATTAAATT
>JACPST010000094.1 GCA_016193165.1 Deltaproteobacteria bacterium | reverse complement strand
CGAATCTTTCCTTCTTTTTGAAGCTCTTGCATCACATGCACAGCCTCATCTAAATACTGATCCTTGGAACCAAAGTCTGCATTGTGAAAATAATAAATGTCAATCACATCTCGATTTAAATTTTTCAAAGACTGTTCACATTGATGACGAATATGAAGAGGCTCATAGGCATGAGCCGCTGTTCCTTTAAAATATCCCAGTTTTGTGGCAATAACGACATCTTTGGATTTGGCGCCTAAGGCTTTGGCGAGTAAACGCTCAGATCTACCATTGCCATAGACATCGGCATTGTCAAAGTGATTAACTCCTCGTTCAATCGCAAAATGAATGGCGCGAGTGGCTTCTTTTTCGTCGATCGGCGCCCATCCGGCCGAGTGGTCTTCCACCCAATTTAATCCCCCGAGCGTCCAACAACCCAAACTAATTTCTGAAACTTTAAGATCTGAGGTTCCTAGGGTCCGATATCTCATAAAAAAGTTTTATTTCATTTTGACGAAGCTGTCAAATTCTGCTATCTCTGACACAATGAAAGTTCGAGAGCTGGAACTTAAAGGATTAAAACTGATAGAGCTCGATTCTTATCCCGACCCGCGTGGATTCTTTATTGAACGATTTATAGTATCAAAATTTAAAGATTTAGGCCTGTTCACAGATTTTATTCAAGACAATCATTCCATGTCTTTGCCAAATGTCATTCGGGGACTTCATTATCAATATGATCCCCCACAAAATAAATTGGTCGGGGTCATTCGTGGAAAAATGTGGGATGTCAGTGTAGACCTTCGTCCCAAATCTCCTACCTTTGGAAAATATTTTACGATTGAGCTGAGCGACAAAAATAATTTTTCACTTTGGATTCCGTTTGGGTTTGCCCATGGGTTTTGTACCTTAGGGGAGGAACCCACGGATGTCATGTATAAAGTCGATACGCCTTATAATCCTAAAACATCTTCGGGAATTCATTGGAACGATCCAGAGCTTAAAATTCCTTGGCCCGTAAAAAATCCTATTGTTTCAAAAGCCGATGCTGAGCTTCCGACCCTTGCACAGTGTAAAGAAAAACTCATACATCATTTTTCCATTTAATTACCTTTAAACTGATCATAGGGAACAACAGTTAAATCTACACTATTAGACCAAGATCCTCTGCCATTGCTGTTGGTAGCACGCACACGAAAATAATATGTCATCTCCACCCATCCTCCCCCAATCACACCCGGACGAGACGCTATCCCATGATAAAAAGTTCCTTGAGTAGTATTTATCTCCCGACGTTTTGTCATGCCGGAAGGAAAAAACTCACTCGTACTTCTCTCCACCTCATAACTTGTAGCTCCATTGACGGGTGTCCAAGATAGAGTAGCTTGGTCTTGAGGTCGTGAAGAAATACGAGTGCCCGGATCCCTCAACTCCGGTGCACATAATTGACCATTAAAATGATCATGAACTCTCTTACTGACCACATTGGACCAATCTGTATATCCATACTCATTTTCTGCACGAACACGATAATAAAAAGTCGTATCTTCAAATACTACAGGAGAAAATGGGTAAAACAAGACAGCCGTTTTGGCTCTTCTCACATTGTCATTTGAAAAATTTGGGCTTTTAGATTCTTCTAAAAAATAAAACTCTGTTCCCTCTACGGCAGACCACTGCACTCGATAATTTTGGCCAGACAAGAAACTTCCTTCAATAGATATCTCAGGACGATTTACAGGCGGCTCTCTTCTCCCATATGGCAGCCATCCATTGCTGATATCTACAATATTGGACGAGTGGCCACACACATCTTCATAGCAGGCACTGACTCTGAAATAACGAGAATAACGAGCCGTGGAAGGAAAATTTCCCACGCTCCCCTGCACCCGTGCTGTGTTAGAATTGAAACGACCCAATGGAGTCCGATAAAATGCATCAGAGGGAAAAGGAGGAAACAGGGGGTCATTGCTCGCATATATCTCATAAGATGTCGCTCCCTCCATAGCCTCCCATACCAAAGTAAAATATTGTGGCGCATAGGAATGGTTCACAATAAGAGGCTCCTCAGGATCCTTTAAGTGGGGAACCCCTAATAATCGCGTAGGAATCAAAAAATAAGGTCTTTGACTAAGGATAGAACGTATGGCTAAAGAAGGATTGTTTTGAGTCCTGCTGGACTGAGATCTGATAACAGGCGCACTTTGTATTTTTTGACCTCTGATATTCTGTGCCCAACTTTTAGGAACCTCTAATACTAAAACCAGAGAAAAAACAATGCTCACCACATGTATCAAAGTCCAACGCATAACTCATGCCCCCATCACTTCGCATAAAGCTTTACTTTGACATCTTCTGTAGCCTTGCGCAGATCAACAGTTCCGACGTACCGTTTTTCAAATCCCGTGGTCACATAGATTTTATAGACGCGCCCTGAAGGCATGCTACGAAAATAGGTGGTTACCGTATTCTTCCCGTCGTTATTGGCCAAAGTTTCAGGCCCCGTAGTTTCTCCTTCTTCCATAATCGCAGCTCCATTGATCCATCCGACATTCCCGGAATCTGGGAAAATAATCGTCACATCAATATCCACTGGAGGCCCATCTTTTTTAACCATCGGGGTCATTTCAACATTAGCAGAACTCCTAGAAGGTTGAGGGGCTTCATCTTCTAAAAAAGGATGATCCTTCTTTTTTTGTTCTACTACTTTTTTACTTTTCGGAGCAGAAGCCCCTCGCATATCTTGTCTTAAATACGTCACCACATGATCCCACCCGCGATACGAATATTCAAAAATCACACGCATCCCATTGGCCCCGACTTGCACTTTCCCAGGGCCTCTAATTTTGGATTCTGATAAAATAAGCTCTCCATCATATTTCCACGTTCCTTTTTCACTGCCCATCGTATATTTCCCATTTTCTTTTAAAACGAGCGCAGGGCTGGTACATCTTTTACCCGCCCCAGAGACATTAAACATCCAACAGCGATAGGTTCCTGCCATATACTCATCTGCAGAAAAACTCTTGAGACTAACAAGCCCTATGGCGGCCACTAAAATTAAAAATAGGCTGCGTTTCATACCTTACCCCCTTCACCCTTAATCCTGAGGAACACACCCTGGCTGTGAATAGTTTGGAATATTGGGATTACAGGGTTGTCCCTTCTGTGCGGGCATTTCTTCCGCAGTTGGACGTCTTTCTTCCCGTTGTCGTTCCTCTCGTTGCTGATCTAAAAAGCTTTGTTGTTGTTCTTCTTTTTGATCCATAAAAGCCAGGATGCCTTCTTTACGCATCATATTTTGTTTATTTTGGACAATCCATGCTCTCACCGTAGAAACCTTGATATCCACCCCTCGCTTTTTTAAGATTTTAATGACTCGGTCAAAAATAACATCCACTTTAAGCTCTAAAAAAGCTCCTAATAAAGGATACTGTTTAATTTCATTGCCAAAAGCGTCTTTTAAGGCTTCTTTTACGACCTGGCGTTCCTCATCTAAGGTTAAGGCTGGCTTTTCTCCACTTCCTGCCTCATCCACACGCGCAAAACTCAAACTCCCACACATACTTATGATAAAAATCATCGTCGTCAAAAAGACTTTTTTCATGGAATAACCCCACTTTTTGAAAAAGGTTTTAGGTTCCAACTTCCACAAACGTACCGCTTCAACTTACTTCTAAGTATACCATGGCGCTTTAGGAATGCAAAATTTTGCTAAAAAGAAATAGGTCACTGAAGAGGTTGCTTTGTCATATACGTAAAGTATAACAGTTTGGATTGTCTCTGCCGAAGATCTGATCATTTCAAAATTATATTGGGCGAAAGAGAGCCTGTCTGATTTTCAACTGCGTGATGTTCGAAATTTGCTTGAAGATGTGGAAAGCTTGGATTTAAAATATATTGAAGAATGGGTAAAGAAACTCGCATTGGATAAACCTTATCAAAAGGTCAGGACATGAAAGACACACATCACATCATCGCCCATAAAATGAAAACTCTCATGAAACAAAAATCTGGAGAAAAACGCCTCATGATGGGGTTTTCAATGTTTAAAATGGCCCAAAAATTAGTACTTTCTTCTCTTTTTTTAAAATCACGAAGGCCCAGTGCTTTAGATCTTAGACAAGCTCTATTTTTACGATTCTATAGAAGCGACTTTAGCCCTGAAATAAGAAAAAAAATATTCCGTTTCTGGCTTGACCACACCTAAATTTAAAAAAATTAAGGGTGGGGACTTGCATTCAATCATTTTTTGGATACAATTAGAAGTATGTAGAAGTGGTACGTTTGTGGAAGCTCAAGTTCAAATCTATACTTATCAAAATTAAAAGTTCTCATTAGGAAGGGGGGACATGAAACATTATATAGTATATGGTGTGATTTTGTTTTGCCTAGGATTCCTCTTAAGCTTACCTGATCAGGCGTCTGCAGGCACCCGTGGGCGCCGTTATATCGAAGATGATACGAATGACGCAGAAGTAAGATGTCAGCGTGAGAAATTAAAAAAGAAACGTTTAGGTGAAAAATATGTGGTTCCAAAAACCTGTGATCCAAAACTACCTATAAGTAAGCAGCGAGGTTGTCTGGATCGCGACTGTGATATTGAGACAGGACAAATACGTTATTAAGAAAATAAGGGAAAGTGATGAGCATGAATCGTAGTACGTTGGTTGTGAAAAAGTATTCCATTTTGGCGTTGTGGGCATTGAGTCTTTTTTTAGGTTTAAATCTAGTCTATGCGGGCGATGAGCCTTCTGTTAGCTTTATTGATCCTCCTTTGAATTTTCATACCCCAGGAACAGAACTCATGCTTTCTGGCGCTAATTTTAATAATGTAGAAGAAGTTTTCTATAACAAAGTTGCGATGCCGAGCTGTAGAATTGTCACCCCCACCTGCAGTTGAAGTTAAAGCATTTCCATTAACCCCAGCCCAAGAAAAACAGATTTCAAAGAAGAGCATGGAAGAAGTCTTTATTGAAGAGGTAAAAAAATATCCAGGCTTGCAAACATTTTTTAGAGATGAAACCCAAAAACCATTCCAATATGCTTTAAAAGCTTTGCAAGAAAAACGCCATATCGAAAAATTCCCACAAACACATCCTAAAGGTCGAAAAGACGCCCTTAAATCGTGGCTAAAGGAAAACAAGGAATGGTATCTCGGTTATGCAGGCATCAATGAATTTATGAATAAGGTTACCCCCCCAGCTGATAAAAAACCTGTCATCACCAATATTCATCCAGATAGAATTCGAGAGGATTTTGAGTTTTATATTTTTGGCAAAAACTTCGATCACTCTGTGAGTGTCTATTACAATGATACCTTTATGCAATGCAAATACAGATCTCCCACTGAAATCGAATGCTATACTCCAAAAGCACTCTCAGATGATGGAACTATTAAAGTGGTAACATCAGACGGGGAAGCAATTTACAGTAAAAAGCTTATTGCTTTTGCAGAACCTCAAATCGACTCTATTGAGGAAGATCCCAAACACAGTGGAATAAAAGATATTTATACGGGAGACACCATTCGTATCAAGGGGGACAATTTTTTTGGTTCACCCGAAGTACTATTTGGAAGTCACAAGGTTCAATCTATTCAAGTCGTCTCAAGATATGTCATTCACGTTCCTGTCCCCAATATCACGGGGACATTCACTCTTAAAGTTAAAACCGCCAAAGGAGAAGCGACAAAAAATATTGAAATTAAAGATCGCCCCACTCCTTCCCTAACAAGTGTTCCTAGTAGTGAGATGGCTCCAGACATGGATTTTAAAATCCAAGGGAAAAATTTTACCCATGGCATGCGGGCAAAGTTTATTTTAGGAAGCAAAGAAGTATGGGGATTGCATGATGGAAATCTAGGTAACGTTGTCACTGAGCCCCTCGGTAAAATTCTCACAGGCCAAGAAGCCCAAATACATTCTCCAAGTGAAGTGGGAGATTATACGCTCAAAATAATCACCGCTTATGGAGAATCCACATGGCCTTCTTCTGTTAAAATTAGAAAAACACCTGTCATCACAAGCATCAGTCCAGAGGGAAGACAGCTTGGAAATTCACCCGTCATCGAAGGAAGATACCTTGAAAATATAGAATCCATTACAGTGGGAGATAAAAAAATTGATCTATCCACGGCCAAGGTCAATAAAGAAAAAACAAATATCACTCTCACCAATGAAAGTTGGGGGATTCAAGACTATGGCCGAGATTTTGTCACAGTGATTGTTAAAACAAAATGGGGAGAAGTCTCTAAAGCTCTGATCTCTCCTAAAGAACCCGTAACCTATAATCAAGAAGGCAATGCAGAAAAATGCTTTCCTGCCGTTGGAAATGGCTGCAAGGGCGGAGGCCAAAAAGAAACCAAAGAAAAAACTCAAATCATGTGGATGGCGGGCGGCTGTCTAGAAGAAAACAGCGATGGACAACGCGCCTGTTATGTCACCCCTGGGAGCATGAAACATGACAACTGTTGTTTAAGACATCCCACAGGGAGACGATGTGGAGGTACATTTGAATCAGGCCCCCATAAAGGGAAAAAAGCATCTGCGCCTGATTGCTGCCCCTGGGATGATGGCCCACACGATGGAAACTGCAGCACTGAATGGGATGATGCCACTCATGATACTTACTGGGCCAATGCCTTTTTAAGAACGTTCACAAGCGCAGAGGCAGCAGATTTAACTCCTGTTCCCAGCCCTCGTAATCGCTACAGCCTTGGAGAAACAGTATCCAGCAAGGATGTGTGTGCTCCTAATGGCACCCATCTCTCCGCCAGACATGGAACATTTTACGACGCCAAATTTTGTTGCTCAGGGTATGGACAAGAATACTACGCCACTGGATGGGCAAACTGGGTCACGTGTCAAAATCCTCCAGCAGGGGGTTCATCTGGACAAGCTCAGGAAGGGGCCAGAAGTGCAAGTTATAGAGTTTCAAATGTAGGAAAAATAGAACAAAAAGCCATTGAAGCAAAGCCTCCTGTCCTCTCTTCTGAAATGACAAAAATTTTTGGAGATCCTGCTGAACGAGTAGCAGCAAAAGAAGTAAAAAAAATAGTCCCTGTTATTACCAGCATCCCAACAACAATAGCTGCTCCTGAAGAAATGATGGAGATGGTCGGCAAGAATTTCACTTATAAAAAGACCGGGGATAATTTTACGTATAGTAATTATAAAGATATCTTCTTTGTAAAAGATGGAAAAGAAACTTTAGTTAAAGATATAAGTGTTAATGTTGGATCAGCCAAAGATGGTGGAGATGTTGTAAGACTAAGAGCTCCTAAAGAAGCAGGAAGTTATTCAATAAAAGTAACTCTTAAAGAAGGTGCCCCTATCATATGGGATCAAACACTTGTAGCAGTATCTAAAGTTTTACCCCCCGCTCCCGTCTTTACACAAGTCCCAGATAAAGTGGAGTCGGAAACCATGGTTACCATCTATGGAAAGAACTTCTCTTATCAGAAAAAAGGGGATCCTTTTCTCTACATCAATATTAAAGATGTCTTCTTGGTCAAAGATGGAAAAGAAACTCTGACTAAAGAAGTAAGTGCTGTAACAGGACAAGGCCCTAAAGGAGAAGATCGACTTATGTTTAGAGCGCCAAAAGAATTTGGCTCCTATTCTCTCAAAGTGACCCTCAGAGAGGGGGAACTTTTGATGTGGAATAATCCACTTATTGATGTTCAAAAATCAAAAGCACAGTTGGCCAAAGAGGAAGAACAAGCTAAAAAATTAGCTGAAGAAGCTGCGAAAAAGAAAGCAGATGAAGAACTAGCAAAAAAGCAAGCTGAAGAAGAAGCCTCCAGACAAAAAGCCATTGAAGAAGCCATAAAACAACGCCAGGAAAAAGAAGCGATGGAAAAACAACGCCAAATAGAAAAATCCAGAGTACCGGCAGAACAAAAGCCAGCTGAACAAAAAGCAGAAGAGAAAAAATATTGTGATCCAGAGTTGCCTAAATTTTGGCAACCCGGATGTATTGAACAAGGAAAAGAAGCCCCTCAACCCGAAAAAGAATCTGAAGATCAGGTGCCGACCTATTCCAAACCCAAACAGCCAGCAGCACAAAAGCCGACACAAGAGCCGGCAGCACAAGGAGCAAAAATTTGTGACCCCAACATCCCTCGCTACTCTCAGCCCGGATGTGTGGAGCAATAAAGGAGGAACGTATGGAAGAAAAAAAATTAAAACTGATTTACTGGGGGGTATTTGCTTTTACCTTCGTGGGGGTCATTGTCGCATATGCTCTCTTTGGCCCGACGACGATGAAAAAAGGAGACCTCATGTCCTATCTAGAGCAAATTAATCCCATGGTTCAACAAACAGCCCAAACTCTAACAAGTATGAATACCGTTTTAAGTCAGCCACACTCTCAAAGAGATCCTGCAGCGGCCAATATCGGCAGAACGAAGGATTTGTTTGCATCTTTTTACAAACAAATGGCAGGCATCAAAGCACCAGCAGCTATCTCTGATATTCATGCAGAATTTGTAGACTCTATGAAAAATTATGCTCAAGGGTTTGCACTTTATGAACAGGCCCTGAAAGAAAATAATAACCCAAAAATGCAGCAGGCCACTGCCTTACTGGAACAGGGGTCATTAAAATTAAATGAAGCCTCTCAGAAAATTACAAAAATAGAGGCTAAGTAAAATGTAAATATTCAATTCCAATT
>JACPST010000093.1 GCA_016193165.1 Deltaproteobacteria bacterium | reverse complement strand
CCTTCATCCGCAATAATTAAAGTTCGTTCAAATTGCCCCATATTTTCCGCATTAATTCTAAAGTATGCTTGCACAGGAATTTTGACCTGGACCCCTTTTGGAACATAAATAAAGCTCCCGCCCGACCACACGGCAGAGTTCAAGGCAGCAAATTTATTATCCATGGGTGGAATGACCGTCCCAAAATGTTTTCTGACAATGTCTGGATGTTCTCTGAGCCCCGAATCCATATCTAAGAAAAGCACGCCTTGAGCTTCAAGATCTTTTCGAATGGAGTGATACACCACCTCGGATTCATACTGAGCTGTAACACCAGCCAAAAATTTTCGCTCGGCTTCCGGAATACCTAATTTATCGAAGGTGTCTTTAATGTCTTTGGGGACTTCATTCCAATCCTTGCTCTGTTTTTCTCCAGGCCTGATATAGTAGTAAATATTTTCAAAATCGATTTCATTTAAAAGCTTTGTATCTCCCCACGTGGGCATCGGTTTTTTCAAAAATATTTCCAATGCTCTCAGTCGAAACTCAAGCATCCACTGAGGCTCTTTTTTCATTCGAGAAATTTCTTCAACTACTTCTCGATTCAATCCTCTCTTGGATTTGAAAAAATAATCCTCCGGCTTATGGAAACCATACTTCGTATCATAGTTTTCACCAATGTCTCGAAGTGCCTTATTTTTAAGTTCTGCCATTTTTAGATCCTTTCCTCTGCAATCCATTCATAGCCTTTGGCTTCCAGCGTCAGTGCTAGATCTGGACCTCCAGATCGCACAATTTGCCCATCCATCAGCACATGCACAAAATCCGGCTTTACGTAATTGAGCAACCTTTGGTAATGCGTAATGACAAGCATCGAGCGCTTACCATCTCTCAATCGATTGATACCGTCAGAAACAATCGTCAAAGCATCGATATCCAAGCCAGAATCTGTTTCATCTAAAATAGCCACTTTCGGTTCCAAAAGAGCCATTTGTAAAATCTCAAGACGTTTTTTCTCTCCTCCGGAAAACCCATCATTCACATACCGGCTGAGAACCCCATCCGGCATATCGAGGAGTTTTAGCTTTTCTTTGAGAAGAGTTCGAAATTCCTTGATGGGAATCTCCCCGCCTCGAACCGCTTTCATCGAAGCTCGCAAGAAATTTCCAACGCTCACGCCAGGAATGGCCACAGGATATTGAAAGGCTAGAAAAAGTCTTCGTTGGGCTCGCTCATGAGGTTTCAGGCTCAAAATATTTTCACCGTCGCATAAAATCTCACCCCCGGTAACCACATATTTTGGGTGCCCCATAATCGTATGAGAAAGGGTTGTTTTTCCCGATCCATTTCGCCCCATTAAGGCATGAACTTCCCCCTCATTGATTTTAAGGTTTAACCCCTTTAAAATCTCTTTTCCTTCCACACTGACGTGGAGATCTTTAATTTCAAAGTACGCCATAACTTCTCCTTTTTGACTGCCCTCTTTAAAGAGTCTTACTTAAATCTTTACATTTTTGTCAAGTTTAATTCCCAACAAAATGAATCCCTCTTTTCATCCTGAAATCACCTTTAATAACCGCTGATCCGTCTTCATCTCTCCATTCACAAGATCCGCCAATGAAATCTGACTTAAAATGGTATTAATGTGTCGGTGAATTCCACTCCACACCGACCGTACTGAGCAATTTTTTTCATGCACACAGGTTGTTTTTTTCCCTGCATGATCTATGCAAAATTCTTCATCAAAAATACTATTGCCCAAGGCTTTGGATACTTCTAGAAGTTTGAACTCCTCAGGCTTCTTCACCAAGTGATACCCTCCATGCACCCCTCGCATCGACTCAATGAGGCCCGCCTTTCTCAAATGAGAAGTAATCTTCGACACATACTGAATGGAAAGCCCCTCACGCTTTGCAATCTCGCTAATCGAAAGCCCTTCTTCCTTATGCTCCAGATAAGCCTTGGCCAACTGCAAAAGGCATCTTAACCCATATTCTTCTAACGCCGTGACTTTCATACTCTTTTTTTTCTCTCTCTTCTATTTCTCTATGGCAACTCCAGAATATCAAATCATTACTAATAAGTAAAGATTTAGACGTAAGCATCAAATAACGCTTTCTCATTTTCACTTCGTTCAAATTCAAATAGCGGGTGAAGGGAATCGAACCCTCGTTTCAAGCTTGGGAAGCTCGCATTCTACCATTGAACTACACCCGCAAAACCAGCTCAAATCAGTGTCACGACACCGGTGACAATTTAGGTCTCTGTCTATCATTTTTTGGCACAATCTTCAATTTAAAAATAAACTCAAAAACTTTAACATATTGATATCACAGGAATAATTTTATTTTCATTTTGGCACTCATTTTGAAATAGAAATGGAGTGTGAAAAAATACAAGATCCCATTCTTTTTATTTTTCTTATCCCTAATCATGCTTATGGGATGTGGCCCCATGCTTGAGTCAGAGTTAGGCCAGTGTGATGCCTCTATCAGCTCAGCAGGCTATCTCCTCTCTTCGGACTGCAGGCCCTTAAGCTGGGGAAAAAATATGCCTATTTATTTGAAATACGGAACATCGATGACAGAAGATGCCAGACAAGCTTTCGATGAGGCAATTCAAATTTGGAATGGAGCATTGGGATTTCCTGTCCTTCAAGTAGTCGATCGCTCTACGCCAGATCCGATTGGGAGCGAAAATGATCCCTCTACTCATATTATCGGCATACGATCTGGAACCAACTGGACTCAATGCGATCAAAGTGTCATGATTTGTGGATCAATAGATGAACCTGCAAAAACCATCTATCACTACCGTGAATTTTTAGTAGATGCCGATATCATGATTAACCAAAGTTTTAATTTGTCTTTTCAATATCATCCCCAGAAATATGACTTAACCTCTATTGCCCTTCATGAACTGGGACACGTCTTAGGATTAGATCACGACGATACCACAACCCCTCAAATCAGTATCATGAATCGCTCAATTTCCGAAGGGATTCAAAGAGGATTAAGCACCCGAGATATCCAGCGCGTGCAAACCTTATACGGTCTTTAATTTTTTCTTTGCCGGCCTAGGCCGATTTTTTCGATGAGACATCATCACGCGAAGCGTTTCTTTAGGCTCAGGGATATAAACCAAATCAACTTTACCAAATTTATCCTCTAACTCTCGAAAGGAATATTCTAAGAACTTGTTTCTAAAAAAACTGGGCTTAGAATTTAAATACTGACGCGCCCAATACCGAATATTTCGATCATACTCTTTAATGGAAAGCCCATGAAAAATAAACCGAGGATGCATCACTCTTAATTTCCCATCAAATTCGGAACTAATATGATAGAGCTCATGAAAAAGTGTTTCCAGCTTTTGAAAATAAGAAAGATTTTGAAAGCGAGGCATTAAAAAATAAATGATATATAAAATTTCTGTGCGCCCCATTTTTAAACGATCTGTTTTAAATAAATAAATCTTTGACCCTTGTCGTTCCCGAATAGAGTAATGACCATTTTCATATTTCATGGGATAAATTTGAGCCCAGGTTCCATAATCCCCATGAGAACGAGCATCGGCACAACTCACCAAAATTCGGTGAGACTCAATATGTGAAAAAAGAGGAACTTTTTGAGTAATATCTTCAATGAGGCAATGCATATGGCGGGCAAAGTCAAACATAGGAAGCGCATAAAATAAGGGCGAAGGCTAAAATTTGCAATGACTTTTTTTGTTCAGATGATTAAATTCTGAACATTTTGTATCCCAGAACACCTCATGGATAACAATAAAAATACAAATTATTTCAATAGGTTATTAAGAAATCCTTAGCTGGCACAATCCTTGCTATATTTAAAAGATAGAAGAGAAGGTGTTGACTCTCCCCTGCCTTAAAGGCAGGGGAATCGTCCAAATTATGGAACAGTCTATTACATTCATGCGAGCTAACGCTCGCACTGGTATTTTCAAAATGCGAAAGATTTCCATATCTTTTATACCCCTTATTTTAATGGTTTTGGTGTGTCATTCGGCCTATGCCGGCCCTCATGTTTCTACCGCGGAACCTAACTCCAAAGGATCTCTTATCGTAGGCTATCAAGAAGAGTATTTTCACTCTAAGAAGGTTCAATTTAGCGGCCAAAATGACTTTCATGGAAGTTCTATTTTTCTAAACTATGCCCCTTTTTCTTCTCTGGAACTTTTCTTAGCCAGAAAGACATTTCTCAATAATAACAGTAAAATTCTTTCAACCCTCCAATCTGTTTCTTTTACAAAATCAGAACTCGGATCTAAAATTTTACTTCCTGTATCCAAAAAAGATCTTTTGGGATTAGAAACCGCGTATGTTCTTTTAAACGGAACCGGTGTCCCTGTGTTTAAAGGCAGCAGTGGGCGAGCGCGCTTGCTCACGACCACTATTCTTTCCTCTTTCAAACTTCACTTCAATACAGAGTTTTCCTATAGCCAAGCTAAAAAAGTCATGGAAGGATTTGATCTTTCTCGTTTTGAACACAACGAACTCTACGGTCTTTCTAAACGAAATACCGTAAGCTATGGCCTAGGCTTAGAGTGGGCCGCGACACAACAGGTTAACCCTTACATTGAATATTCTTTAGATCAAGCGCTGGGATCCGAAGTTCCTCCTGTGTTTAAAAACCCCAATCGCATTACCCTAGGGATGACGATTCTTCCCTCGGTTTCTTCTCCATGGAAATTAAATATGGGCTTTAACCATGGCTTTGCAAACAAAAGATACGAAGGTGTTTCTCTAACTCCTAAATTTACTGTTTTTGCAGGATTGAGTTTTACTTCAAAGTCTGAAGAAAAAATAGAGGAACAAGCAGAAGAGAAAAGTGAAGAAAAAATTGAGTCCCCTAAAACATCTGTCTATCCCATTTATCCCATCGACAGTTCCGTTCCAGAAGAAGTTTTAATCCAAGAAATCGCACTCTCTATTAAAGCTTATGGTCCTCTAGATCTTGAAACCATCCGAAATGGAAAATGGCCTATTTATCCACTTAAAAAGTCTAAAAAGAAAATAGTGTTGGAAAAGATCAAGCCCGAAAAACCTAAAGAACAAGAAATCGTTCTCACGCCTAAGTCACCCAAAACGCCTAAACCTGTAGAACGCTCTCTACCAGAGATCCCCCTTACCACCCAAGACCAACCGCCTGTGACACTAGAAAAACCCAAAGCGGTTGAAAAAGAAGAGCTAAACGTGGAAACAAAAAATGTTCCGTCGAATAAAGAATTTGAAAAGAATTATTCGGAAGAATCTGAAAACAAAGACTTTCTAAACCACTTTCGCTAACGCGCGGGCTTCAAAGCGCTCAATCATCTTAGGCAAATCTCTTTTCACCAAAGGGTTGGTAATCAGCGAAGGCACAAAAAATCCAAACTCCACATCCAGAGTATACGTAGCTTCTAAAACACCCTTTTTTTCTTTAAGCTTCCACCCTCCCGAATTTTTTTGAAAGAGGTTGCTTTCAACCAATTTCCAAGAAACTTCTGAAGGAGATTTTTCTTTAAACTCTAAAATATATTGAAACGTCTTCATGAGTTCTAAAGTAAATTCCACACGTTTGGGTTTTTCGCAAACTACTCTGGCTTTCTTAATCTCAGAAATAAATTTGGGATAGCTTTCGTAATCCGCCACAATGGCATAAAAATCTTGAATAGGAGCAGAAACTTCTTTGGTTAAAGATACTTTAGACATGATTTAATACTTAGGTTTTTTATCAAAAGAGTGCCGGGCTGAAATTTCTCGTATCGTTCCCGTTTCAGAACGCATCACAATCGAATGAGTGGTGGCTCCGCCGGGTAAAAAACGAACGCCATTTAAAAGGGGACCATCTGTCACTCCCGTAGCGCAAAACATCACATGGCCATCGGCCAGCTCATCCAGCTTCCAAACTTTGTGGATATCTGAAATTCCCATTTTTTTAGCTCTTTGAATTTCTTCATCGTTTCTCGGTTTTAAAATCCCTTCCATATAGCCGCCCATACACCGAAGAGCCGCGGCCGATAAAACGCCTTCTGGAGCTCCTCCAATCCCCATGAGCACATCTACCCCGGATCTTGGACGACACGTTGCAATGGACGCAGACACATCTCCATCCCGAATGAGCATAATACGAGATCCGCTCTTTCGAACTTCGTCAATGAGATCGGCATGTCTTGGCCGATCTAAAATCACAACCGTTAAATCTTGAAGGTCACATTTTTTAATTTTAGAAATTTCCTTTAAATTCTCTGTGGCAGACGCTTGAATATCAATGGCTTCTTTTAAACCCGGGCCTACGGCAATCTTTTGCATGTAGGTATCCGGAGCATGCAAAAATCTTTTTTCCTTGGCAATCGCAATGCAAGAAAGAGCGTTCGTATCTCCACGGGCACAAATGGTGGTTCCCTCCAGCGGATCCAGCGCAATATCCACTTTGGGGCCGGGCTCTCCCCGCCCTACTTTTTCTCCGATATAAAGCATCGGCGCTTCATCTCGCTCGCCTTCTCCAATGACCACCGTCCCATCAAAATAAAGGGTATTGAGCCTGGAGCGCATGGCATTTACAGCCGCTTGATCTGCTGCTTTTTCATCTCCACGCCCCATAAACCGGGCTGAAGCCATCGCCGCGGCTTCTGTCACACGAACCAATTCTAAAGCTAAGTTTCGATCCATATGGAAAGCTTATTTAGTACACAACTTTTAAGAGGGTCAATGAAAATTATTGGGAAGCAGGCGTAGGAGCATCTCCTGACGATTTGGGTTTGGCAAGAAGTTTCATTCTTACATCCTCTTCTTTGGCAAGTTCTTCCAAGCTTTTTGGAGAGTGAGGAACATCTTTCATGGTTTCTAAATAATTTCTCAGCAAAATTCCTACTCGCTGTAATGCAACTTCCATCGCAAATTGTAAAATAAAATTAGGAACGACTTTGGAAATACCTTTTTGATCTTTTTCCATCTTTCCTTTAAAGAGCATAAAGGCCTGATCTTTTTGGTGGCGGCCGCGATACACACCCCTTCCCGCGGGGAGATCAGAAGTCACGGACGCTGAGGAAAAACGTTGATACTTTTCGACAGTGACAAATCCTTTTAGCCCCACAAAATCTCCAGGGGCATCGCTCCGTCCCACTTCACTGCCTGGCACAATTTCCCAATAGACAATACCCTTTTCAGGAAACTTTTCTTCTTGCACCTTAGAGTAAACTTCAACCTTATACGTTCCTAAAAGTGTTGAAACCTCGGTTTTCATATGAACATATTTTAAATACTGCTTTTTTTTCTTTCCTTTTTCTTTGTGTCTTTTCACAATGAGCTCAGAAAGCTTGATATACTCAGGAGCAATTTTTTGAAGATTTTCATAATCGGACATAAGCTCAATGGCTCTATCTAATGGCACGCCTTCTATCACTCCAGCAGCGGCCATATCCAAAACCCTTAGATTTTCTCTTTGGGGATCTACAATTTTGACCACACTGATAATTTCTCGCTTTTCCATGCGCTGTCTAATCTCAGATTTTTCATAGTACTCTTCTGGTTTTGCAAAGAGGGGAAAAGAAATAAAATTTAAGATAAAAACAAAAAATATAAGTGATTTCAAATACATATGCAGGATCGCCCTTCTATATTTATTATCGGCATCCTAAAAAAAATACTTAAATTTATTTGGGGTGAACTTTTTGATCTAAATAAACAAACACCTTGGTCTTATTGTTCTCCAAATTGCTCTCTTCCATTTTTACAAGCTTTCTGACTTCGCCCCCCTCTTCTAAAGGAACAGAAATAAATCCTGTGCCACTCGCCCGTTTTAAAAGCACATAGATCGTATATGGAAATTCAGAGAACGCCAGAGAAGAGATATCCCAATCAAAAACCACCTGAGTCCATTCATCTTTTTTTAAAGAAGGCACCAAAAGTTTTTCAATCAATTTTACAGAAGGAGGAGGCACATCCAGCTTAGGACTCCAAAATTTAAATCGAGCAGGCAAAAATTGAGCTCCGGTATTAAAAGGATCGATATCGTCGGTCGCATCTTCAGGAGTCGCGTCATAATAGGCGAGAAGCTCAGTAGGGTCTGTTTGAGCTTTTTCAATTTCTTCCGGTAAAAGTCCTCCATACCCTAAGTTTTGAATCTTCAGAGAAACTTCCATGCGGCGATTTTCTTCATCCACAAAGT
>JACPST010000092.1 GCA_016193165.1 Deltaproteobacteria bacterium | reverse complement strand
TCAATAAAGAAAAGGCTGCTAAAATACAAAAGGATGGGGTTTGGATTTAATTGTCTTTAAACAAAGTTGGGGAGACCAGATGACAAAAAATTAATTTTTGCCAAATGGAGAAGTTTTTTCTTGACCTCCTTTTCAATAGACAGTTTACTGCTATATCAATGCAGGTGAAGTAAAGACTGTTTAGAGAAAAGTCAATACGTGCGGGTTCAAAAACACCTTTTTCTGTGATGATAGCGGTGATGAGTTCATGAGGAGTGACATCAAAAGAAGGATTATACACATCCACTTTTTCTAAGCCCACAAGTTTTCCTCCAACATGGGTTACTTCTTTGGGGCTTCGTTCTTCAATAGGAATTTCTCGCCCTGTGGGACACTGAAAATCAATGGTGGATGTTGGAGCTACCACATAAAAAGGAACTTGATGATATTTGGCCAAAACAGCCAAAGAATAGGTTCCAATTTTATTGGCGGCATCTCCATTTTTAGCAATACGATCCGCACCAACAAAAACAGCAGAAACCTCACCTTTAGCCATCAGACTTCCGGCCATGTTATCGGAAATGACTTTTTGAGGAATCCCTTCTTTATAAAGTTCCCAAGAGGTGAGCCTGAGACCCTGTAAAAAGGGCCTTGTTTCACACACATAGACTAAAAACTTTTTGGATTCTTCATGGGCCGCGCGAATCACCCCCAGCGCAGTCCCATAGCCCGCCGTAGCCAATGTGCCTGTATTACAATAGGTCATAATTTTAGAATTATTTTGAATAAAGCGCTTTCCATTGGCCCCCATTTTTCGATTGGTTTCAATATCTTCTTCATAAATTTTGAGCGCTTCCTGCTCTAATTTTTGTTTGGTTTCAGGAATAGAAAGCTCAGAAAAAGTTTCAAAACATTTCTTCATTCTCTCTAATCCCCAGCGAAGATTCACTGCTGTGGGGCGAGCTTGATAGAGACGTTCATAGATTTTTAGAAATTCTCGTCTTAAAGACGCGGCCTCTTTCACGCTGCTTTTTTGAATCCCTAGCGCAACACCCATCGCGGCCGCCACGCCAATGGCAGGAGCGCCGCGAATCACCATCGTTTCAATCGCCCGGGCCACTTCTTCATACGTGTAGAGCTTTACGTAAACTTCCTCGTGCGGAAGTTTTCTTTGGTCGATCATAACCACGTAATCATGTTTCCACTCTATTGTAACAATCCTGCTCATGCTTTACTCATAGAATGAAATGGTTCATTTTTTTTAAAAAGGTAAATCCGGAATCTCAATTCCCGTTTTTTCTTTCACTTTTTCACTCAAGGTAGATTTTAAGGCGGCTTTAGCGGCCAGGTGTGCCACTTTATCAGCATCGACATTAAAAGAAAACTTAGGAAGAACTCCCGTGAGCGTAAAAGGAAACGCTACCATTCCCTTGTCGTCGGCCACTGAGGCGAAAGATCGTGACAACTTTTTAGCTGGCAATAAAACGCTGCCTTCGTAATTAATTTCCTTATCAAAGGAGGCATGGCCTTTCATCTTGGCGCTATAGCCTGGCATGGCATCTAATACCGCGTCGGGCGACGTGAGTCTTCCATTTTTGATCACCAAAGAAGATCGAATAAAATTAATTTTGCTCTCTAAGTTTTCATTCAAAACATCTGATCCCGAAAAAATAGAAATGATTTGTAATTTTTGCTTAAGCGCTTCGCCCATATTAAGACCTTTGAGTTCCGCATCTTTAATGTCTACTTTTCCATTTCCAGTCATATATTTTTTAACATCTTCAAAGGAGGCTCCTTCTCCCTGAAGGGACATATTGGCATTGAGCATTCCTGTAAATACATCCTTTAGATGGGGAGATCCCATGGTGAGCATGGGATTCATCTGCACATTTTGAATGACGGTCGTAAGTCCATACTGAGGTTTGGCCGTATCCATTCTAAAATTCCCTTTTGCGGAAAATTCTCCCTTAAATGCCTGCACTTTAAATTTTGAAATTAAAAACTGAAGATTTTTCAAATCAAAATCTCCTGAAAGGTTGGTCAGCTCGGATTTTCTAAAAATAATTCTTTTAATATCCAGCTTTCCACTTCCAGAAAGTCCTTTAAAAATAGGATTATTTTTTAACGTCTCAAGGGGATTCTTTTTGAATTCTTCCGCGTAAGCCCGCGCGAAGAATTTAAAAGCCGCCGCTTTTTTGGCCGGTAAAATCTCGTCTAAATTAAGCGTTGAGGCTTCCACTAAAAAGCTTCCTTTTAAATGAGAAAGCGCCTCTGACAGCGATGCTTTGAATTCTAAGTCCGTTTGTCCTGAAGTAAGTTTCAAATTCACTTTGGCATTGACAAAACACTGATCAAAATCCTTAAGAGATCCTTTCACATCCCCATTCACAGAAAAAGTTCCATCGATAGTGTAGTTTTTAAAAGGGGAAAAAGAATTTTTAATTTTACCCACAGATAAAGAAGGCGTTGAAATAACAAAATCTGTTTGTAACGTGTTTAAATCCGAAATTTTCCCTTTGGCTGAAAGGGCAAAATCCCCCACGGAAGCCTTGGCATCTAAATCAATAGCTTTGAGCTTTCGTGAACTATCCGTAACAACCTTTGCTTTTCCACTAAAAGATAAACGTCCTTCAAAAAAAGAAGTTTTTCCTGCTTGAGAAGTCAAAAGAGCTGACACAGAAAAATCAATCGGGTGATTCAACGAAATATTTTTT
>JACPST010000091.1 GCA_016193165.1 Deltaproteobacteria bacterium | reverse complement strand
TATTCCCTCGGGTCTTGTGGTAAGTTGCCAGGATGAAAAATCCCAGCATAAAAATAAGGCCAAGGCCTTAAAAATTTTAAGAGCACGCCTGTATGATTTAGAACAACAAAAGCTAGAAAAAGAAAGATCCGAAACTCGAAAAAGTCAAATGGGGAGTGGAGATCGTTCTGAAAAAATTCGTACTTATAATTTCCCTCAATCTCGGGTCACAGATCATCGGATTGGGCTAACGGTTCATAATTTGGATGCTGTTTTGGAAGGGCATTTAGAAGAGCTGATTCCCCCTCTTCAAGCGCATTTCCAAAAGTTATTCTTAGAAAAATCCCAAAAAGATGTAAAGAAAGATGCCAAGTGAATTGGACAACTTTAAAGCTTATAGAATGGACAACAGAGCATTTTCAAAAACATGAAATTTTAAATCCAAGACTTGAAAGTGAAATTTTATTAGCCCATGTTTTAGGAAAAAAAAGAATCGATCTTTATCTTGAATTTGATCACCCAGTGGGGCATCGAGAATTATCTGCGTATAAACTTTTAATTCAAAGGCGAGTGAAGCATGAACCTGTTCAGTACCTTATGGGACGACAAGAGTTTTGGTCTTTGGACTTCAAAGTAGGGACAGGAGTTTTGATCCCTCGTCCTGAAACAGAATGCCTCGTAGAACAAGCTTTAAAAATTTTAAAAAATAAAAACAGTCATCCTGAGGGCCGAAAGCCCGAAGGATATCTTCATATTTTAGAACTTGGAACTGGAAGCGGCGTTCTCGCGATTGTCTTAGCCAAAGAGTTGCCTCAAAGCCATATTTGGGCAGTGGACATTTCGGAGCGAGCTTTATCGTATGCGCTGGAAAATGCTAAAACTCATGGAGTCTCTTCTCAAATTCATTTTGTAAAGAGTGATCTTTTTTCTGCCTTGGACCCTTCTCAAAAATTTGATCTTATCATTTCTAATCCCCCTTATCTTGCAGAAGAAGAATGGAGAAATCTAGCTCCTCACATTAGAGAATTTGAACCATCAGAAGCGCTCAGGGGGGGTGCACAGGGGATTGATTTTCATCTCAAAATTTTAGATTTAGCTCCACAATTTTTAAGGTCCAATGGAAGTGTTGTGCTTGAGATTGCTCCCTCGCAGGGTGTTGTGTTAAAGGAGTATTTGGTAGGACAAAAAAATATTTCTAACTTTGAGATTGTCCAAGATTACGAACATCGGCAAAGAGTATTGGTCGTACACTATGGATAAAATTGTTATTTGGGGACCCAATCGCTTAGAAGGTCAGGTTTCTATCAGTGGGGCTAAAAATGCTGCACTTCCTATCTTGGCTTCTACTCTTTTAACTTCAGGTTGGAATGAGATCTCTAATGTTCCTCGTTTAAAAGATATTGAAACCATACTCTCTCTTTTATCACATTTAGGAGTTCAGGTGGATAGAAAGTCCGATCTTCTTCGTCTAAATTCAGATTCTGTCCGATGTTTAGATGCCCCGTATGATCTTGTAAATACGATGAGAGCTTCTGTTCTTGTTTTAGGCCCTTTGGTTGCTCGATTTAAGAAAGCTAAAGTTTCTCTTCCTGGAGGATGTGCCATTGGAGAGCGTCCCATTAATCTTCACTTAGATGCTTTAGAGAAACTAGGAGCAAAGATTACGTTAGATAAAGGATATGTTATAGCGGAAGCCCAAGAGCTTAAAGGAACAAAAATATGCTTTGATACCTGCACCGTTACAGGAACAGAAAATATTATGATGGCCGCGGTACTGGCCCGAGGGGTAACCATTTTAGAAAAGTCAGCGAAAGAGCCTGAGGTGATTGATTTGGCCAATGCTTTAAATAAGATGGGAGCTTTTATTTCAGGTGCGGGCACAGATACCATTATCATTGAAGGAGTTCGAGAGCTCAAAGGAACTTCTTACGCTGTGATGCAAGATCGCATTGAAGCAGGAACGTTATTATTGGCCGCGGCGGCAACTGGAGGAAAAGTGGAGATTCAAAATTGTGATTCCATACATTTGGATGTCGTAATAGAAAAACTTTTGTCTTCAGGGGTTAAGATTTCAACGACTAAAAATTCTATTTTTGTTGAATCAGATGGAACGATTCAAAAAATGCATGTGCAAACCCAATCCTATCCTGGATTTCCAACAGATCTTCAAGCTCAGATGATGGTGCTGATGACTCAAGCACAAGGGGCAAGTTTGATGACAGAGAATATTTTTGAAAATCGGTTTAATCATGTGGCTGAGCTAAGACGTATGGGAGCTCATATTATGATTGATGGACGTTCCGCGATGATTGAAGGGGCTAAAACATTAAGCGGAGCTCCTGTGATGGCTACGGACTTAAGAGCCAGTGCGTGTTTAGTGATTGCAGGCCTTTTGGCTCAAGGAAAAACAGAGATTTCTCGGGTCTATCATTTGGATCGGGGCTATGAACACTTAGATCAAAAGCTTAAAAAACTGGGCGCTCGAATTGAAAGGATGGCTTCGTGAAAGAGAATTGTTTATTTTGTAAAATTATCGAAGGAAAGATTCCTTCAGAAAAAGTCTATGAAGATACTTCTGTAATCGCGTTTAAAGATATTCATCCTAAGGCTCCGATTCATGTTTTAATTGTTCCCCGTATGCATTTGGATTCCCTGGCGAGTCTCAACGAACAAAATGTGGATATTCTAAAGCCACTTTTTTTAGCCGCGCGTAAAATTGCTGAAAAGGAAGGCGTGCTCGAAAAAGGATTTCGAACTGTTTTTAACTGCAACCAAGAGGGTGGCCAAGCCGTCTATCATCTTCACCTTCATCTTCTTGCTGGGAAGCAGTTAGGTGGAGCGATGGGATCATAGAGCGTGGTGAAGCTTTAGGCCATATATAAGGAAAATCGTGAAACGATATTTAATGCTTATTTTGATTGTGCTTTGTTGTTTTACTTTC
>JACPST010000126.1 GCA_016193165.1 Deltaproteobacteria bacterium | reverse complement strand
CTCCACTCTCGATAAAAACTCATCTAAAATTTTATGAATCATGGGACCACGCCAGATGACTGCTTGTGTTTCATCGGCAATAAATCCAATCGACATGGTTTTAATCCCATGTGCCTCTAAAGGAATAACTTTCCCACCCTCACTAAATTTTGGTTTTTGTCCTTGAAGACCCAGCATAATAGGAATTGAAGGGCCATAGATATCAGCATCTAAAAGACCGACTTTGGCTCCTTCATGAGAAAGCGCCAACGCAATATTGACAGCAACGGTAGATTTTCCAACTCCGCCTTTGCCACTCCCAACGGCAATGACATTTTTAACTCCCGGAAGACGTTCAGCTTTATCCACAACACCCACCACCGCCGCCATGACCGTGGCCTTCTTCTTCTTTGTCATCCCCATGAGAATGAGAACCACCACCGCTTCCACATCCACCACTCCCGCAGCCACCACCGCCACCGCTTCCGCATCCACCACCACTTTGCTGAGCATTGGGATTAGAAATTTTAAACCCAGAGCCTTGTGGTCCTTCGATAAAATCTAAGGTGCTTCCTTGAACAACTTCAGAAGACTCTGGATCGATAAAAATTTTTATTCCTTGAGAATCGACGACAAAATCTCCTTCGCCTTCTTTTTCTTCCAACCCCAACTGATATTGAGGACCAGAACATCCACTCCCAGCGACTCGAACACGAAGTCCGTAGTCAGCCTTATTTTCTGAGGCACGAATAGCTTTAATTTTTTCAGCGGCCGATGGTGTTAACTCAAATTTACTCATATTTTCCCCCTCTCCTTTTAAAGAAGATGATCTATATCATACTTTCAAATATTATCTACCAAAAACCTTTGTCTTTTCAATTTTTTCCTGGATTTTCATAATCCCTTGAATAACCGCTTCTGGCGTTGGAGGACAGCCTGGAACATATACATCTACAGGAATAAGGTCATGAATACCCTGTTTAACATGATAAGAGCGATAAAATCCCCCAGAACTCGCGCACACTCCCATTGAAATCACCCATTTGGGCTCTAACATTTGGTCATAAATTTTCTTAAGCACAGGGGCCATTTTTTCGGTAATAGTTCCTGCGACAATCAATAGGTCAGACTGTCTGGGAGAAAAACGCACCACTTCCGCCCCCAATCGTGCCGCATCATAATGAGAAGCCAAAACAGCCATGTATTCAATCCCACAACAGGCCGTCCCAAAAGGCAGGGGCCAAAGAGAGTTTTTGCGCCCCCATTGAATAAAAAATTCAGCTTTAGTCGTAAAAAAACTGCCAATGAATTGATTTAATCCCATGAATGCTTTAGGATTAACAAAGAGTATCAATCAAGTCAAATACTTATGATATCTCGCGCTTCAGCCGATAAGATGAAATAGGAGAAAAAGAGCGTGAATTTAACGTGGGTTACCCTTTTTGGCGGCATTTGTCTTCTGATCTATGGACTTCACATCACCCGCGAAAATCTTCAAAAGATTGCCGGGGATCGCTTACGAAATATTTTATCGAAGCTCACTGAAAATCGCTTATTTACCTTTTTAACTGGTTTTTTTATGGCGCTTGTTTTGCAAAGCAGCTCTGCTGCCATTGCGATGGTGGTGGGATTTGCCTCCTCTGTCCTGCTCACACTCACCCAAGCTATGATCATTATTTTGGGAGCGGACATAGGAACAACGATCACAGTTCAACTCTTGGCTTTTCATGTCGCGGATTACTCTTTGCTCCTTATCATTATTGGATTTCTTCTTTTTAGTTTTCTTGGAATCAAAAAACAAGCTTATGGACTTTTTATCCTAGGAATTGGATTTATTTTTCTAGGCATGTGGCAAATGGGAGAAGCTGGACGAAGTTTTAAAAATTCTCAAATTCTTCTTTTGTCACTCCAACTTCTTAAAGATTATGCTTTTGTATCTTTATTGATTTCAGCTCTTTTAACCGCACTTCTTCAAAGCAGCGCGGCTTCTCTGGGAATTATTCTTTCTTTTGCTCACACGCTGGTATCTTTAAAACTGGGAGACCGAGCGAAACAAGCCGCCTTTGCGCACATTTTTCTCAAGGTTTCTGGAGCCATTTTGATCTTTCCATTTTTAGGCTCTTTTGAAACGCTCGTCAGCTGGACAGCGATTTCTGAAAGCAGACAAATTGCTAATGCGCATTTTTTATTTAACGCGGCATTGGCCATTCTTTTTATCCCTCTCACTCAGATCGGCGCCTCTTTCATTCAAAAACTATTTCCTTTGAAACCCGAACCCGAAGCCTTTCGTCCAAAATATTTAGACAACCACGTCCTTTCGACCCCCTCATTTGCTTTTGGCCAAGCCTCTCGTGAAGTCATTCGTATGGCAGGGATTGTTCAAGAAATGCTTGAAAAATCCATGGTTGTGTTTCGAAAAAATGACCTCATCGTTCTAGCGGATATCGAAAAATTAGAAGAACGATCCGATATTTTATATCGAGAAATCAAAAAATATCTTCTCCAACTTTCACAACAAACACTCTCTCCCGAACAAGCCAGTCAACAATCAGACCTCATCATCTTGACGTGCGATCTTGAGAATATTGGAGACGTCGTTGCTAAATCTATTTTACCGCTTGCTAAAATTAAAATTGAAAAGAAACTTTTCTTTTCTGAGGAAGGATTTAAGGAACTCAGAGAATTTCATGAACAAGTCGTCCAAAATTTTCAACTTGCTATCTCTGCCTTTACCAATCAAAACTTGGACCTCTACAAAAAAGTTTTAGAAAACAAAGAACATTTGCTTCACGTAGAACTTCATCTTCGAGAAAACCATTTGATTCGGCTGCGCCATGGAATCAAGGAAGCCTTTGACACAAGCTCCCTGCACATTGAAATTCTAAGCCATTTTGGAAAAATTAATTCTTTTATCAGCAATATTGCCTATCAGATTCTACACAAAGAAAATGACAACCACAAAGAAACAGCTTCTTCTAGCCGTGCTTACTAAAATATTGTCTTGAAGCCGCGGGACTAGGCTTCATCGTTTCTTTTCCAGGCGTCCAGTTGACTGGGCAAACTTCTCCGGTTTTTTTCACTTGTTGAAATGCGGCGAGCACTCGCAGAGTTTCATCTACGTTTCGCCCCACTCCCAAATCATGAACAACCGTATATTGAACCATCCCTTCAGGGTTAATGATAAAAAGTCCTCGAAGCGCAATCCCCGCGTCTAAAAGAACGCCATAGTCACGAGCGATATTTTTAGATAGATCTGAAAGCAGTGGATACCTGAGCTCTCCCAACCCGCCTTCTTTTCTAGGAGTATTGACCCAAGCCAAATGCGTAAAGTGACTATCCACCGAAACACCAATTACTTCCGCATTGAGCTCTTTAAACTTATCATAATTGTCGCTAAAGGCTGTAATTTCCGTTGGACATACAAATGTAAAATCCAAAGGATAAAAGAAAAGAACGACCCATTTTCCTTTATAATCCGATAGTTTTACTTCCTTAAACTCTTTCCCCACAACAGCCTGACCTTTAAACTCAGGGGCGGGTTTTTGAACTAATGTTGCCATAACTTCCTCCTCAAAAGGGTTAAAATTGAGATTAAGATAGGGATTAATACCTTTTTTGTCAAGATTTATGCTTTTTTTAGTTAACTTTTTAAAAAATTTTCTGTACAGTCTTTCTTTATTGAAAGGAGATTCTTACTATGAAAAAATCATATCTCATTGGAATTATCGCAGTTCTGGCTCTGGTTGTGGGCTATTGTCTCTATAAACACAAAGCCCATGAGCATCCAGGAGAAGCCGTGAGTGAGCATCCTGGACAAACAACGACAGAAGCTCAACCAGCGACTCCAGAAGAAACACCAGAGACTTCAGAAGCTCCTGCTCCTGAAGCACCAACACAGTAACTTTTACAATCCCTCAGGTTTGAGGAGAAGAGGGGCTGTTCAAAAAGGTCCAGATACAAGGAGCCAGAGGAGGCGCGACTGAGGCGTACTTAAAAAAATGGAGCCTGCCCCCGACTTGATCGGGGGGCAACGAAGTAGATGGGCCTTTTTGAACAGCCCCTCCTAGAAGCGAATCGCCCCACAGTTGGGCCACGTACACACCCAAACATACCGATTAAAAAATCCATGATAGACATAGTCCGCACGGGAGTAGGTATGAATCCAACCACATCCACCCCAATAGACATGATGATGCCACCATGTGTTCCATGACCATACCCAAGGATAACACATGCACTGCATGGGAGAATATGCTTGCTCAGGATTTGCGGAATCAATTCTTAACCCATCAGCCTGATTTGCTTCATGAGCTTGAGCAAAAGAAAGTCCCAAAAATGCCACAAAAATAATAAGTAATAAGGTTTGTTTCATTGACTCCTCCTTAAAAAGTACTCTCTATTTACAATGTAAATGCTTAAAAATCAAGCACCTATGTATGGGCAAAGAATTTTCTTTTTAAGAAGGAAGTATACGATTTCTGCTTAAGCTGCCTTGGCTTGGGCCTCAGTTTTTTCTTGTTTCCAGTTCAAAGCTTTGTTTTTCATTTCTGCAAATTTGTTTGAAACTTGCGAAAGCTTTGCATCCCACTCTGGATTGGGGACTTGGCCTTGAATTGCATGATAGTAAGCGCTGATCATCGTAGGCATCACAAAAGATTCTACCAATACTCCTCTGAACATCAATGAAACAATGAGCGCCCCCAAGAGAAAGAAATTTTGAAGACCGGGGAGTAAGGCGGATAGCCCAGAGATTGGCGGCAACAGCACCACAAAAAAAGCTAACGCAGCCCCATAACTTAGAGCCGCCATGATTGCGGAAAGCTTAAGAATGGTTTTCCAATTTTGGGCATATAAAATCACGCCGTCTGTGGCAGATGCCCAAACATTGTCATTTCTTTTATAGAAACTATAACTTAAAATAGTCTCATCCACATATCCGACGGAAAAGTTTACCATGGCTTGTAAAACCTTTTGGACATGTTCTATCCCCGGCACAGGAATAAAAGAGGTTACTTTGAATACAATGCGATTGAGACTTCGAACAATCCCATCCACAAAGCCATCAATCACAAACATGATATTTATATTTACAAACTGTTTTGTAACCTTCTCTTTTCCAAAATCAACTTGTCCTTTTCCCTCAGGAATGAAGCCATTATGGACCAGTTCTGTAATCACAGCG
>JACPST010000125.1 GCA_016193165.1 Deltaproteobacteria bacterium | reverse complement strand
TTGGGACAAAAAAAAGAAGGAGACTTTGTTCAAGTAGAGCTCGATATCATTGGAAAATATATTAAAAAATGGGTGAAAGCATGAACACCATTGAAGAAGCATTGAAAGATTTAAAAGAAGGCCGAATAATTATTCTGGTCGATGATGAGGATCGAGAAAACGAAGGAGATCTCATCTGTGCCGCTCAGAAAGTAACGCCTCAAATTATTAATTTTATGGCGCGATATGGTCGCGGGCTGATTTGTTTGGCCCTCGAAGAAAAGGGAGTTGAAAAATTAGATCTTCCTATGATGACCTCTCGCAATCACTCTCGCTTTGGGACAGCTTTTACTGTTTCTATTGAGGCGCGAGAGGGTGTGACAACAGGCATTTCTGCCCAGGATCGCGCCGTGACGATTCAAACGGCGGTTCGAGATGAGGCGCAACCCAGAGATCTTGTAACGCCAGGCCATGTTTTCCCTCTGAAAGCGAAGAAAGGGGGAGTGCTCGTACGAGCCGGTCAGACAGAAGGCTCTGTGGATTTAATGACGCTTTCTGGACTGAAGGGTGCCGCGGTGATTTGTGAAGTTTTAAATGAAGATGGAACGATGGCTCGGTTGCCCGATCTTGAAAATTTTGCTACAGAGCATCGTCTTAAAGTTGTTTCGATTGCGGATTTAATTCGATATCGCCTGCGGCATCAAAGATTGGTTCGAAGAGTAGCGCAAGCTAAACTTCCCACTCGATTTTCGGTTCCGGGGGGAGAAGAGTTTGAAGTGATTGTGTATGAAAATGATGTCGATCAAAAAAATCATATTGCGCTTGTGAAAGGAGATGTTCAGAAAACACCAGCTGTTTTAGTTCGGATGCATTCTGGATGTATGACGGGGGATCTTTTTGGATCGTTACGATGTGATTGCGCCGATCAAATGCAGGCATCCCTGAAACAAATTTCACGAGAAGGCCGCGGGGCTTTGCTCTATATGCAGCAAGAAGGCAGGGGCATTGGCTTAGCCAATAAAATTAAAGCCTATGCGCTTCAAGATCAAGGATGTGATACCGTCGAAGCCAATGAGAAGCTAGGATTTAAAGCAGATCTCAGGGATTATGGTTTAGGAGCGCAAATGCTTTTGGACTTGGGAATTAAAAAAATTAGGCTTTTAACCAATAATCCTAAAAAAATTATTGGATTAGAAGGCTATGGACTTGAAATTGTAGAGCGCGTTCCGATCCAAGGGGGGATACAAAAACAAAATGTGGAGTATCTTCAAACCAAAAGAGAAAAGTTGGGACATTTTTTAGAGATTCCCAAATAAACGATTTTATGAAAACATGGGAAGGCCAGGCAAAGGTGAAGATAAGTGGAGAAAATTTAAAGCTGGGTGTGATTGTCTCTCGTTTTAATCATTTTGTGACAGACTCTCTTTTGTCTGGAGCTTTGGATACATTGAAGCGACACGGTGTTTTAGAAGAGCATATTGAAGTAGTTAAAATTCCAGGATGTTTTGAAATGCCTGTGACGGCTAAAAAAATGATTCGGCGGGGATGTTTTGATGCTTTAGTCTGCTTAGGGGCCATTATCCGAGGAGAAACGTCTCATTACGATTTGGTTTCGAAAGCATGCGCGCGGGGACTGGGGTGCTTATCCCAAGAATTTGAGATCCCCATTGGATTTGGGGTTGTCACAGCAGAAAATATGGAACAAGCTCTCAATCGCGCTGGAGGAAAATCTGGGAATAAAGGAAGTGAAGCAGCCTTGGCAGCGTTAGAGATGGCTTCGTTATTTCAGGAATTTAAAAAAGTACAGTAAAAAAAAACTATGGGAGAGCGTCGAAAATCTAGAGAAGTGTTATTGCAACTTTTGTTTCAAGCAGAAGTGAATACCCCCAATACGGAAAAATTTTTGGAACATTTTCCTCAAGTTCCAGAAGTGAGCGAACGAGCTGAAAAACTCTTTATTGAAATATGGGAGAAGAAAAAATCACTCGATAGCATTATTGAAGAAGCTTCTGAAAACTGGAAGATGAGTCGCATGAGTTTGGTAGACCGAAATATTTTGCGTTTGGCTTGTTATGAGCTTTACTATTGTAAGGATGTGCCCATGGAAGTGGTTTTTGATGAGGCTATTGAGATTGCGAAACGCTATGGGACGGGAGAATCTCCCAGTTTTGTGAATGGGATTTTAGATAAAATAAGATTATTAGATAAGATGCGGGAAGGTAAGCCACTGTAAGAAGTGGTCTCCTCTGTTATATACCACATTTTGATACTCTTGCTGAAGAGCCTGGGTCATGGGGCCGGGTTTTCCATCTCCAATTTTGTTGCGATCGATTTCTCGAATGGGCGTTACCTCCGCGGCTGTGCCTGTAAAGAAAATTTCATCCGCGGAAAATAAAAAATCTTTTTTAAAGTCTTTCTCTGTAATCGTCCACCCTCGTTTTTTGGCTAAGGTAATGACCGTATCTCGTGTAATGCCTTCTAAAATGTAGTTTTTGGTTGGGGTTGTGATTTGTCCTTTATGAACTACAAAAATATTTTCCCCACTGCCCTCGGCGATATTTCCATGAGGATCGAGCATGATGGCTTCATCGAATCCTTTTCGAACGGCCTCCATTTTAGCCATTTGGGAATTGATATAACCTCCTGTAATTTTAGCTTTGGTAAGTTCCATGTTCCCAAGTTGTCTGGCATAAGAAGAAATCATTGTACGAACGCCATTTTTGATGCCGTCCTCTCCTAAATAAGCTCCCCACGGCCAAACCATCAGGGCTACATGAATAGGAAGTCCAATAGGATTAAGCCCCATACGTCCCGCGCCTACAAAAGCCAGAGGGCGGATATAACATTCTTCAAGTTTATTGATTTTAATGGTTTCAAGGATAGCTTTGTGAAGTTCAGGTTGTTTAAAAGGGATCTCGATACCAGCAATTTGAGCAGATTTATAAAAGCGATTCAGATGCTCTGTTAAACGAAAAATTGCGGGGCCTTGATGAGTTTTATAGCAGCGAATACCTTCAAAAATTCCCAATCCATAGTGAAGGGTGTGCGTTTGAATGGGGACAATGGCTTCATTCCAATGTACAAATTTGCCATTGATCCAAATGTATCCAGACTTTTGCATAAAAGTGCCTTCACTAAACCATATTCACAAAGTTCGCTCAAGTATAAAAAGAAAGGAGAATATGTCTTCAGAGACTGGCGTTCGCTTCTTTAGTCTAGGGCTTCTGTGATCACAGAATAAATTTCAGAGACACTTTTATGCTTATTCCTATCTTCCAGATGTATGACATAATAATAGCGTGTGCCTTTAGAGAGGTTTTCTAATATAACGGTGTGATTTCGGGTGAATTTTTCAGAAATCATTTTTTTTGTCAGAAAAGAGGGAAGAGGAACTTTCCCCCACATAAGATGACTTTTACAAGGTCGATCCGTTGTCCATTCTATTTTAATTTGATCCGCTGCCCGTACAGCAATCACAGGGCCTTCCAAAACGGTTGGAGGAAGAGGTTTTTGTGAAGTTTCTTTTTGAGTGACAAAAGAGGCATAAGAAGAAGTGACGATGTGATGCGTTTCGTCTTCAGATTTAACTTGATAATAGTATCGTGTGTTTGGGGTGAGATCTTCCAGAGAAATAATATGAGCTTTTGTGTCCACATTGCCTATGTATCGTTTAGGCTTTAATCCTTGAGTTCCATAGGTTGCCATACTTGAAGCGGACTTATTGGTTTCCCAGCTGATGGTGACTTTATAAGGGGACAGAACAAAGACTTGGGGAGGATTTATCAGTTTTAGAAGTGTGTCCGGAGTTTCTTCTAAGCTTTCTGTTTTAAAAGAATAGAGAAGGCTTTCAGATGCTTTTCCATGAATATCTTTGGCTAGAATTTTAAAATAGTATCCTGTGGCAGGTTTAAGATTTTTGAGCGTTAGTGTATGTCCTTCCGCTGAGGATGGCGAAGAAAGAGCGGATCCTAATTTTTGAGTAGGACCATACAAGAGGGTGCCAGTACTTGTTCCTTCTGTTGTCCATTCTATGGTGGCTTGGTTAGCGCGAATATCGCCAATGGCGGGTTCTGAAATTTTAACTTGGGCATATGCAGGTGAAAATAAAAACAAACAAAGCCCATGAACGATGGGGAATTTAAAATGCATGAAAAGTCCTGGTGAGTCCGGCCATGATTCCAAAAGATTCACTTTGAGCAATCAGTCCTCGGCTTATTCCAAGATCAAATTGCCATGAGTGTTGAACATAAGAAAGTCCTGCTCTAAAAGCTGCCTGATTGACCCGGCTACTCGGTTTTTCATAACGGCCTGCTATTTCTGATGAAAGAATAAAGCGTTGTTTAAAAGGTGAAGTGAGAGCTATCCCGTAACTAAAGGCATCGTTTTGGCCGCCCGTAGCATCTCCAATAATTTCTAATCCAGCGTGGGTGAAGCAATGTATAGGGCCCCATTGTTTTCCAGAAACTGCCCAAACGAAAGTGTCCGCAATGTCTGTTCCAGCATGAGTTTCATCACTCGCATTGGGAAGTTTAGCGCCTACTCGAATGTCGAAAGAAGGCCAATCGTTTTCTGATAAAAACTTAAATTTCGTAAAAAAACTAACATCAGCTACATCATGGTATTCATCGGATGCTGTTTTAACATATCGAAGGATGTCCCAGTTGAGTTCGAAATCTATGCGTTCTCCCATGGCGGCCAGAAGATTCATCGTGGGGCCATTCACTAAAGCTTTTGAGACCAATTGATTATCAAATGCGATGGCATCTCTCAAATAGACTCCTTTGACAGTAGCCGCAATATATCCCGTTTTAAAAATTTGATCATTCGTGGTTTTTAAAAAGCTTTGCGCGAATAAGATCTGTGGAAGAAGGAGTATAACAAAAAGCATCACTATGACTTGATTCATTATTTATGATTATGGTGAATCTGTATGCTTCCCGCAAGTAGCTTTTTCATCAGTCCCCTAAATTTATTTTTAAACATTGATTTTAATCTTTAAATATATTATATAACTGTTTAATTTCACTTAAATTTATGCCATTAGAATTTAACATTATTAACTCAGACTCTTCTTGTCGTGC
>JACPST010000124.1:2959-4046 GCA_016193165.1 Deltaproteobacteria bacterium | reverse complement strand
CTGTTGCATTATCCGCAGCACGTTGAGAATCTAAATCAGCTGTGTTAATGCTCGTTCCTTCGACTAAAAAATAACTATCCCGCCAATATAAAGAAAAATCAGAAAATGCAGGTAAGGTGACAAAAAAAACCAAGGAAACTACAATGAGAACTAAAACAAAATGAAATTTTTTTATTAAAAACACGAATTGAAGAGGTAGCATAAAAAAAAAGAGGCGTCAACAAACTTGAGGTGAACTAGAAGCGCCTTTTGGCTAGTTCTTCCTCAAAATACTTCTTATATAAAACTTCCCAATCTTGCGATCCTTCGGCAACCTTTCGACCTTGGGTATAAAGTTTTTGGCGAACGATTTGGTCAATTTCTTCTGCCGTGGAAAAATATTTATGGAGCGTGCGTTTCATATCGCGCAAAACGGCATCATCATCGCTAAAATCCACCATATCGTCTTTCCAAATACTATCTTGAAGAAGATGAGCAAGGTGAGAAAGGCGATCTTCACTAAGCATCATAAAATAAATCCTTTGTCTTTGGCGAGTTTTCGCTTAATCATAAGAAACATCTTCTGGCGATCTAAATTGGGATCTGAGTTTTCCAAACATTCTTCTAAAATTCTTTTAGCTTCTTCGTCAATCCGCTCTTCTTCTTTTAAATTATCCTGAAAAGTTTCTAAAAGTTTTTGGTACACCTTTGCTTCGGGGGATTTGAACGTAATTAATTTTTTTTGTTTGAGTCCTTCTAAAATAAGCCGACATGCGCGCTCGACTTGTTCTTGTCTAATCCTCATATTTCTTTTAAAGTAGATGAAGGACATAAGAAGGTCAAGTCATTTGGCTAAATTTTTTAAAACTTTTGCTTTTCTGATGATTCCGCTCGCAATAGGTCTTGCCATCTATATGATTGCGCTAACGGCTATCATTACCAAAAAATTTTCCGGCCCGAAATGGGATATCCCTTCGAAAGTCTATTCAGATTCTTTTCAGCTTTATCCAGGCATGGATATTTCTGCCATTCAACTTAAAGAGAGATTAGAAAGATTGGGATATCAACTCACGTCTGAGGCGGTCAGCCATTCTGGAGAATACCAGGT
>JACPST010000124.1:0-2949 GCA_016193165.1 Deltaproteobacteria bacterium | reverse complement strand
ATACCAGGTTCAAAACGAAAGTGGATCAAATCAAATTCTTTGGGACATCTATTTAAATGATTTTGCTTACCCCTTGAAAAACTTTGCAGGATTTCCAATTACTCTAGATATTACAGACAATATCATTACTCACATGTATCAAAAAAAAACTGATCAACAGGAAGAAATCTTTCTTGCTGAACTAGAACCCGAACTCATTACAGAGTTTTTTGAAGGAACGCGGGAAGATCGCCAAGTGGTCAAGTTGCAAGAGGTCCCCTCTAATCTTTTAAATGCTATTATCTCTGTTGAAGATGCGCGTTTTTTAGAACATGCCGGATTAGACCCCAGGGCTATTTTCCGAGCTTTCTTGGCAAATTTAAAAGCGGGAGCTGTGGTTCAAGGCGGCTCAACGATTACACAACAGTTGGTTAAAAATTTCTTTTTAACTCAAAAAAGAACACTTCTTCGAAAGCTCAATGAAGCCCTGATGTCTTTTATTGTAGAGCGTCGGTATTCTAAAGATGAAATTTTAGAGGCCTATGTAAACGAAGTCTATCTGGGTCAAAGAGGCTCTGCGGGTATTTATGGCGTTGCGGAAGCCTCGCGATTTTATTTTTCAAAACCTCTTTCAAGGCTCACCCTTGCGGAATGCGCTTTAGTGGGGGGGATTATTCGAGGGCCAGGTGTTTTTTCTCCTTTTAAAAATAAGTCTTTGGCTCTGAAGAGAAGAAACCTTGTCCTTAAAAAAATGTTAGAGACGAATACCATTTTACCTTCAGAATATGAGAATGCTCTTCAAGAATCGCTGCGAGTTAAAAAGATCTCTGCGGCTTCTAATAGCGCCCCCTATTTTGTTGATTTTGTGCGCGCGGAGCTTTTAGAAAAATATCCTTCTAAGGCGCTCACGACTCAAGGACTTAAAATTTTTACAACTCTGGATATGAGTTTTCAGCTTTTTGCCGATGAAGCTCTTCAGTCCACTTTAAAGCAACTGGAACTTCAATTCTCTCATTTAAAAGAAGACCTGGTCTCTGGAGAGCGCCTTCAAGGAGCTTTCATTGCGCTTCATCCTCAAACAGGATTCATTCGCGCTTTGGTGGGAGGACGAAACTATAACGAAAGCCAATTTAACCGCATTATCCAAGCCCATCGTCAACCCGGATCTCTTTTTAAACCCCTTGTTTACCTAACGGCTTTTTTAGAAGATAAAAAATATACTTTGGCCTCTCGACTCAGCAACGAACCCTTCACTTTTGCCTATGATCGCCAAACGTGGGAGCCCCTAAATTATGAAGACAAAGAAAAGAAAGAAGCCAAAGAAAACGAACGAAAGGAGGTCTCCGTTCGAGAAGCTCTCGAACAATCGATTAATATTCCTACAGCACGTCTGGCCACAGAAGTGGGAATCAAAAAACTTGTCAAAACAGCTCAAAAGCTAGGGATTCAAAGCCCCCTGCCGGCCGTTCCTTCCTTATCTTTAGGAAGCGCTGAGATAACCCCTCTCGAGATGGCTTCAGCATATTCTATTCTTGCCAATGGGGGCATTCGTGCCCTACCTATTTCTATTAAACACGTCGTTGGTCCTGATGGAGAAATTTTAGAGGGGAAATCCATTGAAATTCAAAAAGTGATTCCTCCAGAAGCACCTTTCTTAATCACCTATGCCTTAGAAGGAGTTTTAAACCAGGGGACAGGCCGAGGGGCCAGACTTTTTGGTTTTAGTCGTCCCGCGGCCGGGAAAACCGGGACCACCAATGAATATGTTGACGCGTGGTTTGCAGGATATACACCAGATCTTGTGGGTGTAAGTTGGGTGGGATTTGACAAAGAAAAAAAGATGGGACTAACCGGAGCTCAAGCCGCCTTGCCCCTCTGGACACGATTTATGATGAAGGCAACACAAAGTAAACCAGAAGTAGATTTTTTGGTTCCCGAAAATATTGTGTTTCAAAATATCGATCCAGAAACAGGGGGGCTTTCGACTGACAAATGCCCAACGTCTTTTAAGGAAGCGTTCCTCAAAGGAACCGAACCTAAAACGGTGTGTGAAGTGCATAATCCCCCCAAAAATACCAAGGCGAAGAAAAAATGAAAAAAGCTCTCTTTCTTCTTTCCCTTTTATCAGGATGTGCGCTTTTTAGACCCACCGCCTCCATTGATGATCCCTTGTTAAACTTTTACACGGACACTCCGCCAGCGCATACGCAAGCAGCGCTCAGACTTACCGAAAGAGCGCGAGAAGAAGTGCATGCTCGAAAATACGATATTGCCACAGAACATCTTCAAAAGGCCTTGACGATTGATCCTCAGTGCCCTTTTGCATATTACTTCTTAGCTTTAAGTAGCCATCACACTGGAGACTATAAGAAATCGAATGGCTTTTTGGAAAAGGCCAAACAGCTTTTTTCGTTTTCTCCTTTTTGGAAAGCCCAAAGTTATCATTTATCGGGGCTAAATTTCGAAAAACTTGGAAATAAAAAAATAGCCCAAGCCCAGTTTAAGAAAGCTAAGGAAATCGATCCAAACTTATGATAGGAAAACTGTAAGGCCGAAGTCTATGGAAATTAAAGACACGTTGAACCTCCCTAAAACAAGCTTTCCCATGAAAGCCAATCTCCCGCAAAAAGAACCTGAAATTCTTAAAAAATGGGCTGATCAAAGCCTGTATGAAAAAAGTGTTCAAAAAAACAAAGATTGCCCGAAATTCATCTTTCATGACGGCCCTCCCTATGCCAACGCCAATATTCACTTAGGCACGGCCATGAATAAAATTCTAAAAGATTTTGTCGTTCGATTTAAAAACATGAGTGGATTTCAATGTGAATTTGTTCCCGGGTGGGATTGTCATGGTCTTCCCATTGAGCTTCAAGCTACAGCTAAACTCAAACCCGAAGAAAAAAAAGATCCAATTTCTGTCAGAAAACTCTGCCGTGCTCATGCTGAAAAATATATGGGGATTCAGCGCGA
>JACPST010000123.1 GCA_016193165.1 Deltaproteobacteria bacterium | reverse complement strand
CATTCATTTAAAAAAGGATCTTCTTCTTTCGATATTTTTTCTAAAATAATGGGCGGTGGAGCTTTAGGAGAAAAAACAGGAGAAGCCGCAACAACAATCGTCTTTTTTTCTCTTTTTAGCTTTATATCAAAGAGCCATTCTTCTGGAGATATATCTACAAAAGGAGCTTCTTCAACTTTTACAACTTGAATAGTTGCTTTCGCTATCTGATCTAATGAATACTCATTTTGAATACTCAATGGCTTGATATCAAGTTTCACAAATTTAAAAGATGAATAAGCAATTGTAACAAAAAAAGGTAGAATGAATGGAACGGCTACAAACAAAAAGGCCAATTTTTTCTGAGTAGTCATGGGCGCCTATTTTTAGTATACGCTAATTTTTAAAACGCCGTCAACTTTTTGCTTTCACTTTGTCTCTTTTTTTTGATACATTTTGGGTTATGAAAAAATTATTTTGGATTTTTTTTAGCTTATTTTTAACACTGGGCTGTTCTTCCACTGGAAGAAATAAAGGAAACTTAAATATATACTCTGTCTCCCAAGATGCTAAAATTGGAGCCCAATTCACGGCTCAAGTTAAGAAAGAAATGTCCATGCTTTATGATGAAAAGCTTGTAGACTACATGGATGCTCTTGGGCAAAAGATTGTGGATAAATTTCCAGAAGATAAGCTCTTTGACTACCACTTCCATGTTGTTAAAGAACCCGACTTGAATGCTTTTACTGTAGGAGGAGGATATGTATTTGTTTATTTAGGATTACTCCACTTGGTAGAAACAGAAGCTGAACTGGCCATGGTATTAAGCCATGAGATTGGGCATGTCGTTTTCAGGCATGTCACAGAAAGCTTAACCAAGGCACAAGGATTTTCTTGTTGTCTGGCCGTAGGAGCCAGTGCTGTAGGCCTGGGGCAAACCGAAGCAGAACTTATTAACCTTTTTGGACAAACAGGGCTTCTCTACTTTGGTCGTGCCGCAGAGCTAGAAGCCGACCGTTTTGGAGTCGAAGGCATATATGCTGCCGGCTTTGATCTAAAATACGCGCCTTCTTTTTTTGAAAAACTCTTAAATATTCAAAAATTTAAACCTGGGCTTTTGGATAAGCTTTTGTCCACCCACCCTCCTTTAAAAGATCGGATTAAACAAGCCAATGAAGAAATGAAAAAATATACACTCAAAAAAGATGCCATTGTATCTTCACAGGCTTTCAAAGATATGAAAGAACATCTTCAAAAATATCCTAACAAATATAAACAATCAGAACTTGAGCGGCAATATATCGCCTATTTGATGCGTCATCTGCGTGACGATGCCCCACTCCCTTAATCTTCATTGGTCGGAGGAACTCCTTAAGTTTCTTGAAAAAGAAACGGGGCTCTTGTTCCAAGCTTTAGCTATTCAAAAATTAGCTGGAGATGCCTCAAGCCGTCTCTATTGGAGGCTCTCTCACAAAAACAAAAACTGGGTTCTTTTAGAAACAGCGCCTTTTTCAGAAGCAAAAGATCAATTTCCATATATTAATGTTCAAGCTCATTTACACCACTATCAGGTCCATGTTCCCCACATTTATGCCGTGGCTCCTTCTTTGGGAGTTCTCCTGATCGAAGATTTTGGAGATCGCTCTCTAGAAAAGGTCACTCAAAAACTTTCTGCAAAACAATATGGAAAATATTATTTTTTAGCCTTAGACGAGCTTTTTAAAATTCACTTTGAAGCTTCAAAACCAAATCCCCATTGCATTGCCTTTGGACTTGCGTTTGATACCGAAAAACTTCTTTGGGAATTGAACTTCATGAAAGAGCATTTAATCCAGCACCATCTCCACCATCCCCTTTCTCCCCAAGAAGAAAAAACACTGCAATCCTCTTTCTTACATCTGTGCAAAACTTTAGATGCGCAGCCCAGATATTTCACACACCGAGACTATCACAGTCGAAATTTGATGATTCAAAACGAAAAAATATGCGTTTTAGATTTTCAAGATGCCCGGATGGGACCCTGCCACTATGACTTGGCTTCACTTCTTAAAGACTCTTATGTCCAATTGCCCCAAGAACTCAGAGAAGAACTTTTAAAATACTACCTTTTTGAAAAAAACAAACGAGAAGGTAAAAAGACAGATCCTAAAGAATTTCAAAAAATATTTGATTGGATGTGCATTCAAAGAAATTTAAAAGCGATGGGCACCTTTGCATATCTCCATGTGGACAAGGGAAAGTCCAACTACCTTCAATATTTAAAACCCACGTGGAACACTGTCCGAGAAAATTTAGAAAAATTCTCTGAATTTAAAGAGCTGTTTAAAATTTTAACAGATTGTTTTTCAAAACTATGATGAAAACAAGGGCGATGATTTTGGCAGCCGGACTCGGTACACGCATGAGACCTTTGACGTATCATATCCCCAAGCCTTTAATTCCCGTCTTGGGGAAACCCTTAATTCGGCATGTTCTTGAGGTTCTTAAAAAAGCGGGCATTCGAGAAGTGATCGTCAATCTTCACCACCTCCCCTTATCGCTAAAAAAATATCTTCGCTCTCAAAAGGATTTTAAAATTTCTTTTTCTTCTGAACCTAAAATTTTAGGAACAGGAGGAGGAATTCTTAAAGCCAAACCATTCTTTCAAAACAAACGATTTGTAGTCATCAATAGTGACATTCTAACTGATGTAGACCTTAAAAAAGTTCTAGCTTTTCATATCCAAAAAAAATCCCTAGCTACGATGGTTGTTCGACAAATGAAACCGCATGAAACGTATGAAGCCGTTGGCATCAATCAGGAAGGCAAAATCGTGAAATTTCAAACCAAGGACATTCATCCCCCCATACTTAAAACAATGTTTACGGGTATTCATATTTTTGAATCTGAGATATTTCAGTATTTTCCCAAGAACAGAAAAATATTTTGTATTAATACGGATGTATATTCAAAGCTCGTCCAAAAAAATAAAAATGTTTATGGATATCTGCATAAAGGAAAATGGGTGGATATGGGTTCATTAGAACACTACCTCACCTATCAAATGAAATACTTGAAGGGTAAAAAAAGAGCTCAATTTAACAGCCTATTAAAAAAGTTTACTTTGGACAGGCTGTTAAGCTCTTAAAATTATTTCCAGGAATAATCTTTCCCAAAAGCACCGGATGAGAAGCTCCCGTCACTTTGGGAATATTGCTCGCTTTGCCATGGAGGGTTTCATAGGCCATCAAAGCAAAGGCCATGGCTTCAATGGCATTGCTATTTAAATGAAAATCTTCAAAACGTTTCAACTGAACAGAGGGCAAAAGCCTTTGAATCATTGAAAAGAGTGTTTTGTTGCGTGCCCCACCTCCGCCAATGACAATTTCTTTAAGCTTAAATTTTGGTAAAATAATCTGCTGATAGCTTTCTGCAATGGAATAAGCTGTAAATGCTGTAACGGTAGCAATGATATCTTCTTTTTTTAATCCTTTTGCTTTTTGAATGACCTTGTCAGCCAAAAAGGTCCCGAACTCTTCTCGTCCTGTAGACTTAGGGGGCTTTTTCTTAAAATAAGGATGTTTTAAAAGAGAATTGAGCAATTTTGTCTGAACTTTTCCACGAGAGGCCAGCTTTCCTTCTTTGTCATAATCTAGTTTTTGATGAGTCAGTTTTGTGACCACAGCGTCAATGAGCATATTTCCCGGCCCCGTATCAAATGCAATGACATCTCTTATTTTTGCGCCCGGAGGAATATACGTCATGTTACTAATCCCTCCAATATTTTGAACCGCTACTCCATAGTTTAAGGATCTAAAGAGATGATAGTGTAAATAAGGCGCCAGCGGAGCTCCCTGCCCGCCGGCTGCCATATCCCGAGGACGAAAATCTGCTACGGTTGTAATCCCTGTGCGTTCGGCAATAATGGAAGGTTCTCCAATCTGAAGCGTAGATCCAAACCCAATAGGCTTAAGGCTTTTGGGGGGCAAATGCTTAATGGTCTGGCCATGAGAGCCGATGATATCAATCATTTTTAAAGGAATATGGGCTGCTTGGGTCAAATGAATGACTGCACGCGCAAATTCTTCTCCCAATTGAAAATTAAGTTTACAAATCTCATCCACAGCAAGGGCTTCATGGGAGCTGGCTCGCAAAATCATTTGTTTTAATTTTTTAGAAAAGGGAAGGATTTGAAAAGTCTTTAAACGAAGGAGCGGAAAACCATCGCTCATTTCAATTTCAACCAAAGCTGCGTCGACCCCATCTGCCGAAGTGCCAGACATAAGCCCAATAACATAGCTTTTACTCATCATCGCCTTTTTCTTTGTCGAAACTCTATCTTCATTTTTTTAAGATGTTCTGGATTTGAAAAAAGTTCATATCCGGTCAAGGCCAAGGCGCTGGCCGCTTGAATCATGCCTTGAAATCCTCTTGGTGCCAAAGCTGCCTTAGCAAAATCTATGGTGTGACAAAACGCATTGTCACAAATTTTAATCGAGGGATGAATCGTCGGAATCACTTGGCCCACATTTCCCACATCAGAGGAACCAATACGTTCGGTTTCACTTCCTTGTTCATTTTTAACTTTGAGAAGTTTGAGCTGCCGTTTAAAAATATGAGCTAATACAGTGTTTGGATGAAAGGGTTCATAGACCAAGGGAT
>JACPST010000089.1 GCA_016193165.1 Deltaproteobacteria bacterium | reverse complement strand
CCAACATTAAATCCAGGATAAATACGGCTACCCAATTGGCGCACAATAATTGCCCCCGGCTTAACTACTTCTCCGCCAAATCGCTTCACACCGCGCCTTTGGCCTTGACTATCTCGGCCGTTACTTGAGCTGCCTTGTCCTTTCTTATGTGCCATAACTTATAATCCCTCAGTTTTGGGGAAATACCGCGTTCTCGGTCGTCGGGCTCCTCGACGTACTTCTTAGTACGCCTGCGTCGCCCTCCTCCCTGCGGCCTTGTCTTTCCCTCAAAACTGAGGGATTATCCCCGATCTTACTTCTTTGTTTTCTTCGTTACTTTTGGTTCAGCCGCTTTCTTAGGAGCTGCTTTTCTGACTCTCGGAGCCGCAGTTTTTGCTGCCACAGATTTGGCTGCCACTTTAGGCGCCTTTTCTTTCGCAGGAGCTTTGGCCTTAGTGGTCACCCCTGTTAAACTAATCTCTTTTACTTTTAAAAGAGTTAAAGTTTGTCTATGTCCTCTTTTACGTCTGGCTCCCTTGCGTCTTTTATACTTAAACGTCAGTACTTTGGGACCACGACCTTGAGCCATAATTTCGCAAAGAATCCCTGCTTTTTCAAGGGTGGGATTTCCAACGGTAAGCTCTTTATCTTGAACCAAAAGAACATTGGATAAAACAACTTCGTTGCCAACAGTCCCTTCTAACTTTTCAACAGTTAGGAGATCTCCTGGCTGAAGTTTGTATTGTTTTGATCCTGTTTGAATAACTGCGTACATAAAGATTTCATTTTATAGATAGTTTTGACGGATTCGTCAACCGGTTTTTGTTTCTTCAACCCAGCTCTTAATTTCAAATTGTTCAATATGAAAATCGGGGACAGCCTCGACGGTTATCTTTTTATTGACCATTTTTTCTATTTTCAAAAGCCCTTCCATCTCTTCCTCTTTTAGAGTCTTTGCAATCTCTGGGTGTACAAAAAGATGCATTTCTTTGGCTGCAACATCTCCCTCAAATTTGGCAAGTTCTCTAAAAATTTCATAACAAATGGAGAGTTTATTTTTTAAATATCCCTTCCCCTCGCAATAAAAACAGGGAGCACATAAGGTTTGAATCAAACTTTCTCGAGTTCGTTTACGGGTCATTTCAATCAAACCTAATTCTGAAATTTTTAAGATAGAGTTCTTAGCCCGATCTTTTCGAAGGACTTCTTCAAAGGTCCGATAGACCTTTTCTCTGTGGTAGGATCTTTCCATATCAATAAAATCAATAATAATAATTCCTCCACAATTTCGAAGTCTCAACTGATAGGCAATTTCTCGGGCCGCTTCTAAGTTAATCTTTAAAATCGTATCTTCAAAATTTTTCTTCCCAACATATCGTCCGGTATTCACATCCACAACAGTAAGTGCTTCGGCTTGATCTACAATAATATAGCCTCCGGATTTTAACCACACGCGTCTTCCCATCGCCCGATTAATTTCTGTTTCAATCCCATAAGTATCAAAAATCGGTTCTCGTCCTTTATAAAATTTGACAACACGTTTAAAAGCAGGGTTAAAGATTTCTAAAAACCGAAGAATTTGCTTATGTTCTTTTTTGGAATCCACCACAATGCGATCAATGTCATCGATAAACATGTCTCGAAGCGTTCGAAGGACAATATCAAGTTCTTCGTGGAGTAAATAGGGCGCTGGCGCATGCAGCATATCTTTTTCGATTTCACGCCAAATTTTTAAAAGGTAATCTAAGTCTGCTTTAATGACCCTGGGTTTTTTATCTTCACACGCCGTCCGAACGATCACCCCTACATCAGGAGGACAAACACTTTGAATAAAGTCTTTCAAACGTCGTCTTTCTTTATCGGATCCAATACGTCGTGATACTCCCACATGTCCAAAGCTAGGCATCAAAACCAAATTTCTGCCTGGAATGGATAAATGCATGGTTAACCGAGCACCTTTGGTTCCGATGGGATTTTTCGTCACTTGAACTAAAATCTCTTGGCCCTCTTTAAGGAGATCAGCAATATTAGGCGGGGGCATATATCGCGAAACTCGAAATCTTCTATGTTCTCTAGGATACTCTTTTTGAGGCGCAGGGGAAGCAGGAACTCCTTCCTTCGGCATTTGTTCTGAAACAGAAAGCGCCGCACCAGAGGGAGCTTCGCCAGGAAGAGCTTCGTCGAAAGATGGAAGCTCTTTTTCTAAGGCTTCTGGCCCTGATGTTTTTGTCCCTTCCTCCCTAAGCTCTGCTTCAGATCCCTCAGGAGAAGCAGGAACTGCGTCTTCTTCCGGACCTTCTTCTAAATCATCAATCTCATGGAGTTGTTCCGCGGAAAGCTGTCCTGTTTTTTCAGAAATATAGACATCTCCCGCATATAAAAACGCTGCTTTTTCTAAACCAATGTCTACAAAGGCCGCTTGCATTCCTGGAAGTACACGGACAACTTTTCCTTTATACACGTTTCCAACAATGCCTTTGTCCCTAATTCTCTCGATATAGAGCTCTGAGACGGTTCCTTTTTCTACCAATGCCACTCGAGATTCTTGATCAGTAGCATTAATAATCATTTCATTACTCATGATGCCTTCCTAAATTCCTAAAATTCACGAGAGATCTTTTATTGGAGATTAGCTTGTTGCGCTGGAAGAACAGTTCTTGGCTTCTGAAGCCGTGGCTTTGCAACCGGGTTTCGCACATCCTTGATCTTGTGTTGGGGATTCAGCGGATGTTGCCTTTTTTTTCGGCTTTGCATAGTCGGTTGCATACCAACCTGTTCCTTTGAGATGAAAAGCGCTGTGCCCACACTTTTCACAAACTTTTCTCGGTTTCTCCGTAATCTTTTGAAAGATCTCAAAACTTTTTTTACATTTATTACAGCTATATTCGTAAATAGGCATAAAATTTATTTACAAAACTCCTTAAGGATTAATTATCATATCCTCTTTTAAAAATCAAAGCTTTTTGAGCCTAAAATTTACGCATTTTTATTGGGGATTTACAGTAACTGGCACCACATTTGACCATTCACTTTGATCCCCACCTTTGGATACCCGTACTCGATAATAATAAGTTGTAGGTTGAGTGACCTCATGAACAAAAGAATAAGAAGTAGCTGTGGTATTTACTCCTCGTCCTTGACTGGCAGGAAATCGTGAGTCTGGCGATTCCACTAAAAAATATCCCCGCACCCCTAACATGGCTGACCAGCTCAATACATACGTTTGATCCGAAAGAACAGAAGTTCGATTGATAGACAAGGTTGGAGCGCTTCCGGGTGTACGGACCTGCCTATACTCTCCTTGGTTTACTATAATGTCTACAGCATTTGACCAAGGACCTGCTCCTTCATCATTTCTGGCGCTTACACGAAAATAATAAGGAGTATCTCGTTCAGCCCGATTGATTGAATAGGTCATCGAGGGAGAACTGACGCCTGTTCTTTGGGGATTGGAAAATGACATATCTAAACTTTTTTCAACCGTATATCCTGTGGCTCCAGAAACTCCAGCCCACGCTAGACGAATCGATTGGCCGGGATTGACTCTCTCTCCAGGATCACGAACGACAGGAGCTGCTAAAGCCTGCACGGCGGCTTGCGGTTGAACAGTGACTTGAATCGTATTAGACCAGGGACGCGTTATTCCTGAACTATCGGAAACTCTCACACGATAATAATATATCGTTGACTGCGTCACTTGATGAAAAAAAGAATAAGAACGATCTGATAAATTAACTCCTCTCCCGCCTCTCGCAGGGAAAGAAGGATCCGTGGATTCCACAAGAAAAAAACCACCACGCGCTGCTTCTGACGTCGTCCAATTTAAACGATACGTCTGATTAGATTGCGCGCTTGTGAGAGTCGCGCTTAAAGCAGGAGGAACATCCGGCACAGCCTCTCTTCTGGGAGCTTCCCCTCTTGTCACAAGGATATTGACCACATTAGACCAAGAGCCTGATCCTTCCGTATTGCGCGCCTTCACTCGAAAGAAAAGAGTCATCTCTTCCGGACTGCGATTTATAATATACGTCATGGCAGGCTCACGAACTTCTGTCCTTGCTGGGTTTGAAAAAGCATGGTCTCTACTCTTTTCAACGCTGTATCCTGTAGCGCCTGAAATGCTTGTCCAAGTTAAAGAAATAGGCTGGCCTGGATTTACGATCTCTCCTGGGTCATTTAATGTAGGAGCTGAAAGGGTTTGAGCACTGCTTTGAAAAGGCATTCCAATGACCAAAACAAAAAAAAGAATTATTGTTGAATGTTGTAACGACATAAAGCCTCCCTTCTTAGTAATACACTTATCGGCAGTTTTCAGAAAAATTTAATTCTTTGATTTGGGTTGGGCTTCGTATTCACGGATAAAACGATAGGTGTCTTCAGAGACAGGAACACTAAAAGGAATATAACTACGCGTATGCTCAACAAGATCAGAAATCTTTTTCATAAGCTCATCCGTAAGTGTTCTTAAAAGCTCTTTTGTGATCGGCTGATCGTAATAAGAAGACAAATCCCATGGTTTTCCAAATTTAACCGTAATTTTCACGGGCTTTGGAAGTGGGAGTTTTTCGCCCCGAGGCACAGCTTCTGGACACAAAGCCTTTCCTGTTCCCGAAAGACCCACAGGCACAATTGGCACTCTGGCTTTGAGAGCCAAGCGAATGGCTCCTGTTTTTCCTCGAAGAAGTCCTGTATTTGGCTCCATGGTAGAACGGGGAATTTCTTCTTCCGCAGGAATCGTTCCTTCTGGAAAAATGGAAAGTACGCGGCCTTCTTTTAAAAGCTTACCAAAAAACTCTAAGGCGTCGTCATCTCCACCCCGTACGACCGGGAAAGCTCCCCCAAGTTCGATCAAATGCCCTAAAATAGGAATTTTAAAATTTTCAATTTTAGAAATAAAGGTCACCCACCTCCACACACAAATCCCCACTAAGGTAGGGTCTAAATAACTCTGGTGATTAACGGCCAAAAGAACGCCCCCTGTTTTGGGGATGTTTGAGTGATCAATAATTTCAAGTCGGAAATAAATCTTATGAAGAGCAAATAAGACAATGCGAGTCAGGGCTCTTAAGAGCAGGGTCACAAAAGGGCGAAGTCGCAAAAAAGTGACAAGCCTAACAAAGCTTCTAAGAAGAAAATCAATCCCATTTACAAACAACAAACCTATTTTTTTCATATCACCTCAAACGAATGGGCGTTGCCTAAGTTTTTATCCCACAAAATATCTACTTTAGTGACGTGGGCCCGTGGAGGACCGTGATGACTCCATTCAATTATTTTCTTAAGCTGCTCTTCAGGGCCAATCGCGTAGAGTTCCACTTGCCCTGTAGCAAGATTTTTAACCCATCCTTTTAGCCTAAAAAGGTCTGCCATTTTTTTAGCATTGGCTCTGAAAAACACACCTTGAACGCACCCCGAAATCAAAAGATGAACTCGTTTGACCTCCACCATAAATCGAGGTTCCTAGCATTTGACAGTTTTTAAAGCAAGGTGTTATATGTCTGACACCAAAGTGTCTGACACCAAAATGTCCCAAAATGTCAGACACTTTAGATCAAGGATTATGTTATGGATCACCTCATTGAACAAGTCACAGAAAAAGTAAAAGAAGCCCTTTTGGCTCAAGGCTTAAAAGGAGATAATCCAAATATTTCCAAAGGTTTATCAACCAAAAATCCGATACTACCTTATGTGAAGTCCAATCCTAAATTAGGCTCTACGGAACATGTCCCTAAAAAAGAGGGGTTAAACCTCGCCTCTACTATTGACCACACCCTTTTAAAACCAGAAGCAGGAGCCAAAGAACTCGAAAAGCTTTGTAAAGAAGCACTGGAGTTTCACTTTGCTACGGTTTGCGTCAATAGCTCAAACATTGCCTATGTGGCTAAACTTCTAGAAGGATCTTCAGTTAAACCCATTGCTGTCGTGGGATTTCCTTTGGGTGCCGCTTCCACTTCTTCCAAAGCCTTTGAAGCGCAAGAAGCTGTACGATGTGGGGCCAAAGAAATTGATATGGTGATGAACATTGGCGCTTTAAAAAGCAGAGATTATGTTTTGGTCACAAGTGACATCATTAAAGTTGTTGAGGCCTCAAAGCCTTATCCTGTCAAAGTTATTTTAGAAACAGCGATGCTCACCGAAGAAGAAAAAATTATTGCCTGTGTGCTGGCTAAAATTTCTAGAGCTGCCTTTGTCAAAACTTCAACGGGTTTTGGGCCCGGCGGCGCAACTGTTAAAGATGTAGAACTCATGCGACGAATCGTTGGCCCAGATATGGGGGTCAAGGCCAGTGGAGGGATTAAAACCACCAAAGACGCCTTGGCCATGATTTCCGCGGGTGCCAATCGCATTGGCACCAGCAACGGCATTGCCATTGTCTCGGGCAAGGGAAAAATTCATGGATATTAGCCGGGTACTAATTTTAGTACTAGATGGGGTTGGAATTGGCGCCCTACCAGATGCATCTTCCTATGGAGATACCGGCTCTCATACCCTAAGACATGTTGCAGAAAAAATGGGAGGTCTAAAGCTTCCTACTCTCGAAAAATTAGGACTCGGAAAAATCGATGCACTCCCCGGTGTGAGTTCAACCACAGAAACCGTAGGCTCCTATGGAAAACAGCTCGAAGCCTCTCCGGGAAAAGATACGTCCACGGGTCATTGGGAAATGGCCGGCATTCATTTGAAAGAACCCTTCCCTGTCTTTATGGAGGGTTTTCCCAAAGAACTCATCAACGCTTTTATTCAAGAAACAGGTGTTGGAAAAATCTTAGGAAATAAAGCCGCGTCTGGAACGGAAATCTTAAAAGAACTGGGGGAAGAGCATGTTAAAACCGAATACCCTATTGTCTATACTTCTGCCGACTCCGTCTTTCAAATTGCCTGTCATGAAAGTGTTTTTCCTTTAGAGGAACTTTATCATATCTGTAAAATTGCACGGCGTCTGTGTGATAAGTATACTATCGGTCGCGTTATTGCTCGTCCTTTTGTGGGAGACTCTGCCTTAAACTTTCAACGGTCCCCGAACCGAAAAGATTATGTGGTTGAACTTCCCGAAAAAATGCTCCTAGATTTTCTGAAAGAAAAACACGTTCCTGTGGTCTCTGTTGGAAAAATATCAGATATTTTTAACCATCAGGGAATTGAGACTTCTTTAAAAACAAAATCTAACTTAGAGGGTCTTTTAACATCGGGCACTGAAATGAAAAAATTAAAACGCGGACTTGTGTTTACAAACCTCATTGATTTTGACCAACTCTATGGACACAGAAACGACGTGCCAGGATTTGCCAATGCCCTCATTGAACTAGATCAAAAACTCCCTGAGCTCATGAAAACCATTGGCCTAGATGGGCTTCTTTTGATTACTTCCGATCATGGCAATGATCCCACGCATCCTGGCACAGACCACACTCGAGAATATGCGCCCCTTTTGGCCTATAGCCCCGCGTTTAAGAGCAAAAACCTAGGCGTTCGAAAAACATTTTCAGATATTGGCCAAACTGTAGCAGAAATTTTTAATCTTTCTCCCCTAAGACATGGAACTAGTTTTCTAAAAGAATTATCCGGCACCTAGGTGCCCTTATCCAAAAGAAAAAAGAAGGCTGTGTGCTTTCCAAAGAAGAGATTTCTTTTTTGGTAAAAGGATTTACCCATAACGACATTCCCGATTATCAAATGTCTGCGTTTTTGATGGCCTGTTGTTTTAAGCCCCTAAATTTTCAAGAAACGCTCCATCTCACTCACGCCATGCTTCATTCGGGAAAAACCTTCGATTTTTCAGACATCCCTTTTAAGAAGATCGATAAGCACTCCACCGGTGGCGTGGGCGATAAAACATCTCTCATTCTTGCTCCCATTGTTGCCTGTTATGACGTTGCTGTACCTATGATTTCGGGACGCGGGCTGGGACACACCGGAGGAACCGTTGATAAATTAGAATCCATCCCTGGATTTAAAATGAATTTATCTTTTGAAGAATTTCAGCATCATTTAAAAACACTCCATTTTGCCATGATGGGACAAACCAAAGACATTGCTCCAGCGGATGCTAGAATGTATGCGCTCCGAGATGTGACTGCGACGGTGGAATGTATTCCTCTCATTGCTGCTTCAATCATGAGTAAAAAATTAGCCGAAGGAATTGATAGCTTGGTGCTCGATGTAAAATTTGGGTGCGGAGCTTTCATGCAAAAACTAAAAGATGCTATAGAACTTGCCAAATGGCTTGTGAAGATTGGGAAGTCTTGCGGCAAAAAAACAATCGCTCTGGTCACCGATATGAACCAACCCTTGGGCAATAAAATTGGAAACAGTTTAGAAATTGAAGAAACTATAGAAGTTCTCAAAGGTCAGGGTCCCAAAGATCTTATCGATTTAAGTTTAACGCTCAGTGGCGCCATGCTCACTCTAGGCGGAATTTCCCGATCGGTGAAAGAAGGGATCGCTTTGTCCCAAAAAGTGATTCGCACTGGCCAAGCTCTCCAAAAATTTAAAGAATTGATTAAACAGCAGGGCGGAGATGAGCGCGTCATAGAATCTTTTAGCTATTTGCCTTCCGCCAAATATACATTTGAATTTTTGGCCCCCAAAGCAGGATTTTTAACCAAAATCAATGCCTGGCACATAGGAAAAGCAGCTTCCATTTTAGGGTGTGGCAGAGAAACGGTGACCGACGTTATTGATCCCTCTGTGGGATTTATCCTTCATAAGAAGGTGGGAGCTAAAGTCCAAAAAAACGATACCCTCTTGACAGTTTGCTATAATGATGAGAAAAAGTGTGCCGCATCTATGGCAGAACTAACCCAAGCTTTTGAAATAGCTCCGAAGAAGCCCCATCTCACCCCTCTCATTCAAAAAATCCTTGGGAAGCTATAGAAAGAGAAATAAAGAGATATGAAAGAACGAGTTTTAAGCCTTCCCTTGATACGAACAGTCGTTGAAACCAACAAGGCTGTCTCCAATTGGATGACCTTCGGAAAACTTTTAACTTTAACGATCCTTCCCCTAGGCATTCTTATGGCAGCTCGACCCTCGTTCTACGAGATAGGGTTGTGAGTTTTTGGGGATTATTTATCCTGATGGCCATGGGATATGCTCTATCCAACAATCGAAAAGCCATTAACTTAAGGCTTGTGGTGATGGGACTTTTGCTTCAATTGACCTTTCTACTTTGTATTTTAAAAACTCGGATCGGCCATGCTTTTTTTCAAATGACAGGAGATGCTATTTCCTCGCTTCTATCCTTCACCAATAAAGGCGCTACATTCTTATTTGGGGATAAATTACTAGATGGCAGCGTGGGATTCATCTTTGCTTTTCAAGTACTGCCCACAGTTATTTTTGTTTCTTCTTTGACAGCCGTCCTCTATTACTTTGGGATTTTACAAAAAGTGGTTGGAGCCATGGCGTGGATCATGTCTAAAGTAATGAGAATTTCAGGAGCAGAATCTCTATCTTGCGCCGTAAATGTATTTGTTGGACAAACCGAAGCTCCTCTTTTTATCCGCCCCTATGTTTCCAAAATGACCAACTCCGAGCTCATGACTTTGATGACGGGTGGATTTGCAACCATTGCGGGCGCGGTCATGGCCGCTTACGCTGTTTTTTTAAAACAATCAGGCCTTGATACAGGCGCGGGACATTTGCTAGCAGCCAGCGTTATTTCGGCACCTGCGGCTATCCTTATGTCAAAGATTATGTTTCCAGAAACCCAAACTCCAGAAACAGCAGGAGCAGGTTCCGTGAAGGTTCCCATTACGGATGTGAACGTCATTGATGCCGCTTCTCGTGGAGCATCGGAAGGATTACGACTGGCCGTGAACGTTGCTGCCATGCTCTTAGCTTTTATTGCCCTGATTGCGCTTTTTAATTCTGCCATAGGTGTTGGAATAGATAAATTTATTAGTTTCTTTGGATTTGAACCCATACATTTAACCTTAGAAAAATTATTTGGATGGTCATTTGCCCCTTTAGCATGGATCATGGGAACACCGTGGGAAGACTGCGTAAAGGTTGGAAATCTTTTGGGCCAAAAAACAGTCATCAATGAATTTGTGGGATATTTAAGCTTGGCTGATATGGTGAAAAACGGAGAAATTTCACTCCGATCACAAATTATTGCCATCTATGCTCTATGTGGTTTTTCAAATTTCTCATCCATTGCCATTCAGTTGGGAGGAATTGGAGCATTGGCTCCTGAACGACGAGGAGATTTGGCAAGATTAGGGCTCAAAGCCATGATTGCTGGATCGCTCGCCTGCTTTATGACAGCCACCTTTGCAGGGATGCTCGTTTAAGAAGAAAACGTCCAAAATATTTTATGAATCCATCTTACGTTTTAGAAGCTTCCCACCTTTTAAACGAAAGAATTGGCCAAAAAGCTTCCTTAGGAATTATCCTAGGTTCAGGATTAGGGGCGTTTGTTGACTACCTCCAAAACAAAAAAGAAATCCCTTATTCGCAAATTCCTCATTTTCCAATGTCTTCTGTCTCGGGGCACAAGGGCCAATTTGTTTTTGGAAAAATGGGAAACATTCCAGTCTATGTCCTTCAAGGGCGAATTCATTATTACGAAGGACATCCTTTAGAAGATGTCACATTTCCTGTCCGAGTTTTAAAACAATTGGGCGCAACAACGCTCATTGTCACCAATGCCGCGGGAAGCATCAATCGTTCTTATAAAGCCGGAGAGCTCATGCTTATTAAAGACCACATCAATCTCTTAGGCACCAATCCTTTACGGGGAAAAAACTGGGAAGAGTGGGGCCCAAGATTTCCAGATCTGACGGAAGCTTATGATGAAGCTCTTCGAAAAAAAGCCAAAGCGGTGGCCAAAAAAATCAAAGTCCAGCTTCGTGAAGGGATCTATGTTGCTGTTCCAGGCCCAAGTTACGAAACGCCCGCAGAAGTTAAAATGCTTAAAACCTTAGGAGCGGATGCTGTAGGAATGTCTACTGTTCCAGAAGTCATTGTGGCCAATCACCAAGGAATGAAAGTGTGTGGCATTTCTTGCCTCACGAACTACGCCGCCTATACCGGTGCTCACAAACTAGGACACGAAGAAGTCTTAAAGGTTACACAAAACGCTTCTAAAAAGTTTGGACTTTTTCTCAAAGAATTCATTATAATGATCACTTAAATATAAAGAGGAGGAAAGCGATGACAAACAAAATACTAGTTGTGCTTATCGGATTTATGCTTATTTCAATATATGCTCATTCCACTACAAGAACAGTAGATTGTTCTCAAATTACTGAGCTAGATGTTCGATTTGGTTATTCTACAGATCCAAGTAGTACTGTTGATCTTATGTTTAGAACTTCACAAGCGTCTGGGGAGAGACATCCTTTTTTTAAAATACTTATTCCAGCAGGACCAGAACTTGAAACTCGAGCTATGAGCATTGGAAACAATTTAAGAAATTGTGTCACTGCTACTTTTGAGTTCACAGACACCGCAACAAGTGTAATTCCTTATGTTACAAGATATAAGATCAGGCTAAAACGATAAGTCAAAACTTTGGATAACCATTCTCTCATCGAAAAAGCCATAGAGGCGAGAAAAAATGCGTATGCTCCTTATTCAGAGCACCGGGTGGGCGCTGTTGTAGTAACAGATCAAGGCCAACTTTTCACAGGCTGCAATGTCGAAAACTGTGCTTTTTTGGGAGAGTGTGCAGAGCGAGTGGCCATTTATAAAGCTCTAAGTGAAGGAGTAAAAAAAATTGTAAAGCTTGTCGTGGTCACGGCTAACAAAGACCTTTCCGCTCCTTGTGGAATTTGCAGACAAGTCATCCGAGAATTTAATCCCAAAATGGAAATTGTCATTGCCAATACAGACAAAAAATTTAAAGTCTTAAATCTCGAAGAACTTTTGCCTTATTCTTTTGGCCCAGAGTCTTTGCGTCATGGCCAAGGCTCCTAACCTGTTGTGCCTCTAAAATGATCGTGCTATAGTTATTATTCTACTTATGAGACTTATTTTTTATTTCTTCTTTTTCTTTTTAGCCCATTCTGTCGTTCAATCTTACATGTTCTGGGTCACAAAACAAACACCCAAACCATCCCTTTTCAATTATGAATTTTCCAATGTGTGGATATTTTGGATTGCTGCTGTTTGCCTTGCTACCCCTCTTTTAAATATCGCCAATCTCACATTTGGGGCAGTTTTTTACTACGGCTATAAACACACCCAAACAGCGTGGATCATGCTTTTAACCTATATTGCTGCACAAACTCTTGCTTATCCAGCCATGGTTTATTTATGGTTTCACGAGCTACCCCATAGAGGAACGCTCGTGGGTGGACTTTTAGCAATTGCGGGAGTGCTTGTAGCTAACTTCTGGAAGAATTAAGTATTTTAAAATCTGAACTTTACTTTTCTTCAGCAATTTTTGTCTTACATTTATCGCTAATGTAGCATTCAAGTCTTCCCAGAGCGCTTAAAACCAAAAGAAGAATGAGTGTAACACCCACAGCCAAAACATAGTGTCCACACCCGATGGCCAATCCCAGAGCACCCACAACCCAAATCGTTGCTGCGGAGGTCAGTCCTTGAACCATTCCTTCTCCGTGGAAGATACTCCCAGCCCCCAAAAATCCAATGCCTGTGACAATCCCAGAAGCAATTCTTGCAGGATCGGCTCCTTGAGAGCCAGCCATCATGGCGACTTTTGCAGAGAGCATCATAAAAAGTGTAGCCCCTAAACAGATCAGTATCGTTGTTCTCAGGCCTGCAGGCTTTCCCTTCATCTCTCGTTCTAATCCAATGAGGCCGCCTAAGAAAATGGCCATGAATAATTGAAACCCTTCATTGACGATAAATTGATAACAAACTTGCACCATATAAAACAGCTTAAACCTTTATGAAAATGATTTCAATCCTTCATAAGTATAGGGTCAATTATTTTTTACATTTTTTATACGCTTGATTTTCAGCTTCTTTCACATTGCCCAGACAACAGCTTCCTTGAGAATTTCTCATTTCACAATCGTGAGGACGTTCTCTTCCTGATTCAATTTCTCAAACTAAAATCTGCAAAAGAAGTATTCACGATCATTGAATCCTATTATCCCAAAAAACTTATTCCTCCTAAAACTCAATTTTTTATTGAAGAAATTTTTAGGTGTTAATTTTCTTTGCTTTTTTTTAAAACCCATTTAATACTTAGGCTCTAAAACAAAGGGAGGCAAATTCATGAATTTTATTCAAGCAAAAATGGGTTGGATCGAAGTGGTCTGCGGAAGTATGTTTAGTGGAAAAACAGAAGAGCTGATTCGTCGCTTGCGCAGAGCTCAAATTGCAAAATTAAAGGTTCAAGTTTTTAAACCCATTATTGATTCTAGATATTCCGCCGATCACATTGCCTCTCATAGCGCTCAAAAACTCCTGGCCAAAGCGGTTCGATCAGCCCAAGAAATTTTAGATTCCATTGAAAAAGACACTCAAGTCGTGGGAATAGACGAAGCTCAATTCTTTAACCAAGATTTAGTAGATGTCTGCCAAAAGTTAGCCAACCAGGGTCTTCGTGTCATTGTAGCAGGATTAGATCAAGATTACAGAGGGATTCCATTTGAACCTATTCCTCAACTTTTAGCGGTTGCTGAATATATTACAAAAAATAATGCTATCTGTGTGGTCTGTGGAAATCCGGCCAGCCGCTCTCAAAGAATTATCCCAGAAGGAGATCGCGTAGTAGTAGGCGCTCAAGAAGCCTATGAAGCACGCTGCCGGCTTTGTTTTGATCCTCAGTTGCCTGAAAGAATAAAACAAAAAACTGAAAAACGGGCACCCAGATCTGCCCAGACATCTCGGCAACCTGAAGCACGTTTATAAATTTTTACTTATGCAGTCAGAAGTTAAACACCATTACGGGCAAAACTATCATATTCTCTCAGATTCTTTTTTGTCATCGCTCTTAGCTCTTCTCTGTTCTAAAGATACCTATCAGCCCTTAATTACCGATCTCATTAAACTTCTTTATAACGCCTTAATTGCTCGAGTGGTGGGACTAGAGTTTCCCCAGAAAAAATGCACTATTAAAACCCGCATGATCACTACCCATAAAGAAGCTATTCTCAAAGAAAAGCTCATTGATTTTGACACACGCGTAATCACCGTAAATCTGGCGCGGGCAGGCATTGTCCCTTCTCAACTGTGCTATGAATTCTTAAACCATATTTTTAAACCTAAATATGTCCGACAAGATCACATTTATATTAACCGCACGGTGGATGATCAATCCCAAGTCATTGGAAGTCAAATTAGCGGCTATAAAATTGGCGGGAGACTGGATAAAGCGATTGTCCTTTTTCCAGATCCGATGGGAGCTACCGGAGGAAGTATTTGTGAGACACTACAGCTTTACAAAAGTCGTATTTCCGGGAAACCTTTAAAGTGGATTGCCCTGCACTTGATTGTAACACCGGAATATCTTAAAAAGGTAAAAACAGACCACCCTGATCTTATTGTTTACGGACTACGGCTTGATCGGGGATTAAGTTCCAAAAGAATTTTAAAAACAATTCCTGGAACGCACTGGCACCAAGAGCGCGGGCTTAACCGTTATCAATATATTGTTCCCGGCGCAGGAGGATTAGGTGAAATTTTAAATAATGCCTTTGTTTAAACCATGAAAACAAAAAAACTAAAAACTCTTCTTTCAAAGGAAAAAATTCAAAAACGAATTGTACAACTTGGAAAACAAATTACTGCTGATTACAAAGGAAAAGATTTAGTCGTTGTTTGCGTTTTAAAAGGGGCATTTATGTTTTGTGCCGATTTGATCCGCGCGATTGATTTGGACCTCACCGTTGAATTTTTTGGGGTTCAAAGCTACGGCAACAACACCCATTCCTCCGGGATTGTCAAAACCACACTTGATGTGGATATTTCCTTAGAAGGAAAAGATGTCCTCATTATTGAAGATGTCATTGATACGGGTCTTACGGTAGACTATCTTTTAAAATATTTTTCATCCCGAAATCCCAGCTCTTTAAAGCTCTGCACGCTTCTTTTAAAACCAGAGTGTATTCAACAAAACGTCCAAATTGATTACTGTGGATTTGAAATTGGCAAAAAATTTGTCGTAGGCTATGGACTTGACGCGGTTCAACTCTATCGCAATCTCAAAGAATTAGCGATTTTGACTTAAAAATCGGTTTACTTCCTCAGCCACAATCTGATCCAAAGAAGAAGGAATGTCGTTTTCGGACTTAGAAGGACGGGACAGTCCTGCTTTTTTTCTTTTTTCAAGAAGCTTTTCCACTATTTTTTGGGGCAGCGCCTGAGGCGCTCCTAAAGATTTGGCAACCCATTCAATCTTGGCCAGATGTTCAACAAGTTCTAATCGATAATAAGCCTGAGCTAAATCTTTTCCAACAGCAAGCACTCCATGGTTTTGCAGAAGAAAAACATCCGCATAAGAAAGAAAAGAGCTGAGAGTCTTTTCCGTATTGGGGCATCCTGGAGGAATA
>JACPST010000088.1 GCA_016193165.1 Deltaproteobacteria bacterium | reverse complement strand
AATTTTGGCTTTAAAACATCAAGTTATTCCTCCGACGATCAACTTAGATGAGCCCGATCCTCAATGTGATTTAGATTACACACCGCACGAGGCTCGCGGCAAAAAAATAGAGGTTGCTCTTTCAAATTCTTTTGGTTTCGGAGGAACAAACGCAGGACTTATTTTTAAGCGATTCTCATGAAAATTGCGATTGGTAATGACCATCGGGGTTTAAGTCTCAAGAAAAAAATTCTTCAAAAGTTTTCTCATCTTAGAAATGTGGCCTTTATGAACGTAGGATCTGATTCAGAGGAACGTGTCGATTATCCAGATTATGCCAAGCAGGTGGCGCAAAAAGTATCTCAAGGAGAGTGTGAGCGAGGGATTTTGATTTGTGGCAGTGGTGTGGGGATGTCCATTGTTGCCAATAAATTTCCTCATGTGAGAGCTTCTTTGGTGTGGGATTCTAAAGTGGCCGCGTTAACTCGGCAACATAATGATTCCAATATTTTGTGTTTATCGGGAGATCTAATGGATGAAAAAAAAGCCTTTGACATTGTGCGGACGTGGCTGGAAACTTCTTTTGAAGGTGGGCGTCATGAAACACGAATTAAAAAAATTCAGGCCATTGAACGTGAGTTAAAGGAAAAAAAATGAGCATGCTTCAAAAAGTCGATCCAGAAATTTATGCGGCGATTCAAAAAGAAATTGAGCGCCAAGAATATAAATTAGAGCTGATTGCGTCTGAAAATTATGTTTCCCAAGCAGTGCTCGAAGCTCAAGGCTCTGTGCTTACCAATAAATATGCCGAAGGCTATCCGGGAAAACGCTACTATGGAGGTTGTGAAAATGTGGACATCGCGGAGCGGCTCGCTCAAGAGCGTGCGTTAAAGCTTTTTGGGGGGGATGCTGTCAATGTCCAGCCTCATTCGGGTTCTCAAGCCAATATGGGAGTCTATCTTTCGTGTCTTAAGCCGGGGGATACGATTTTAGGCATGGATTTAAGCCACGGGGGACATCTTACCCATGGAATGAAACTTAATTTTTCTGGGATGTATTTTCAGGTGTTTTCTTACGGCGTTTGTAAAGACACCTATCTCATTGATTATGATCAAGTGCGTGATTTAGCTAAAAAGCATTGTCCAAAAATGATTGTTGCGGGAGCTTCTGCCTATTCACGTGTGATTGATTTTCCTAAATTTCGAGAGATTTGCGATGAAGTGGGCGCCAAGCTTTTTGTCGATATGGCCCATATTGCGGGACTCATTGCGGCTGGTCTTCATCCAAGTCCTGTCCCTCATTCTCATTTTGTGACCTCCACAACGCATAAAACTCTTCGAGGCCCTCGAGGAGGATTTATTATTTGCACACATGAGTTTGAAAAAGTGATGAATAGTCGTATTTTCCCCGGCATTCAGGGAGGCCCCTTGATGCACGTCATTGCCGCTAAAGCGGTAGCTTTTAAAGAAGCTTTGATGCCCGAATTTAAGGAGTATCAAAAGCAAATCATTAAAAATGCCAATGCCCTGTGTGGAGCTTTAATTGAAAAAGGTTATTCGGTGATTTCAGGAGGTACCGATAATCATCTTTTTATGATGGATTTATCAAAAACGGAGCTTACAGGAAAAGATGCGGAAATTATGCTGGATTTAGCTGGAACTACAGTGAATAAAAACACCATTCCTTTTGAAACACGACCTCCCATGGTGGCCAGTGGCGTCCGGATTGGAACGCCCGCGTGTACCACACGAGGGATGAAAGAACCTCAAATGAAACAAATTTCGGATCTCATCGATCGTGCCCTCAAATCCAAGCATGATGAAAAAATCCTGGCTCAGATTAAGCAAGACGTGCGAGCCCTCTGCTCCCAATTTCCTTTTTATAAGTCACAATTGTACAAAATTTAATTCGCGCTAGAAAGAGTTAGGTGTCAAAGATGACAACGACAGTTGTCATCCCTCGCTACGCTCGGGATGACATCGGCAGTGGACGGAAATCCGACCCCTTGTTTATATTTTTATTCGTATGAACAAAGAACTTAAGGCTTATTTAGACAATCAATTTACTTATTTAGACAATCAATTTAAGTGTATTGATGGTCAATTTAGGAAAGTCCATGATCAATTTGAACAGATCGATAAGCGGTTTGAACAAGTTGAGAATAGATTAGATACGCTGGAATCTATTCAGCTTCGAATGGAAAATAAATTTACGGATCAGCTACGAATTATTTTTGATAAAATTGTTCAAATTGATGAGCACATGGCAAATCAATCCATCCATGTTATGCAAACAATTTAACGAAAAAGTTCAATAAACCAAGTGATGGCGCCTTTGATGCCGCGGCGGGTTATTTTTAAAACACCGAAAACCGTGTCTTCAGCAGCGCCTTCAATGCCCACAACCACATCCCATGTTCCGTTGGCAATACCGGAGGGAGAAAAAGTGAAGACTGAAATTACAACTTTTGCCACGCCTCCTTCTCCAAGGCCATATCGTTTGGTGGTTAAACCCGTAGCGGTTCTTAAATCTAGAGTAATGTTTTTAAGTTGCTGCGTGAGAAATTCTTGGGTTGTGAGATTGCGATCTGAAGCTGTCGAGGCAGGAGTAATTGATTGAACCAAATCTTTGACGATATCTAAAGGAATAATGATTACCGTGTCTTTTCCAACATCGATAAAGAAAAGGCCTGCATCTCTTAATTCTCTTACTAAATAAGGAGAGAGATCTAAGAGTCGTCGAACCTCTCCGGTATCTACATTGACTTGAAATTGTTCTCCGGTGACAAGATTAAGTTCTTGTTCTGCTTTTCGAATTCCCAAGACGACTTTATCATGAGGCCAAATTTCTTTAAACTCTTTATCATGGGCTTCTAAAACCATATTGTAAAGCGGAGATCCGACTTCAATGCCAATCCAGCGCTGAAGATCAATTTCCCTGGCGGGATCATCTGCCAAAGTCAAAGAACTCCAGAATATCAGGCTTACAAAGGATAAAAATATCTTTTGAATCATGTTTTTTTACTCCCTCTTCTTTTAATCAAATGAATGGAAATAGCTATATCACGGTCAGCTGGACTTTACAATTTCTTAAAATTTTAGTAGGGTAATTTCCAATGAAGTGCCCATTTTGTAGTCATTTAGAAAACCGGGTGATTGATTCGAGGCTTTCACGTGAAGGAGATATTACGCGTCGTAGGCGTGAGTGTGTGCAATGCGATAAGCGCTATACTACGTATGAACGGATTGAAGAGGTTCTACCTATGGTAGCAAAAAAAGATGGTCGTCGAGAACCTTTTGATCGGCTTAAAATTTCAGCAGGGATTCAGAGGGCTTGTGAAAAACGTCCAATTAGTGTAGAGAAGATTGAACATCTGATTTCAGAGATTGAGCGATATTTTCAAGACAAGGGAGAAAAAGAAATCTCGAGTCAAGAAATTGGGCGATTGGTGATGGAAAAATTGAGAGCTTTAGATGAAGTAGCCTATGTTCGTTTCGCCTCTGTATATCGCGAATTTAAAGATATTAGTGAGTTTGTGAATGAGCTCAAGAATTTGAAAGATGTTGAGAATGCGCAAAAACCCCTCAGTGCATTTTGAAATGAATCATTGCTCAATTTTTAGGAGGAGACAAGGCCGCAGCTGAGTGAAAAGCCGAGGCGTACTAAAAGTACGTTGAGGCTTTGAACGAGGCGAGAACGCAGGTTCCTCCAAAAAGTGAGCAATGTAATCCCCCTATTGACTGACAGAAAAGTGAGGTAAACACTATGTTACAAGAACATATTCCTTATATGAAAATGGCATTAGACTTAGCCAGACATGGAGAAGGGCTGACCAGTCCTAATCCCATGGTGGGAGCGTTGATTGTAAAAGACGGTGAAGTTTTAGGACGAGGATTTCATGTGAAGGCTGGAGAAGATCATGCGGAAATCATTGCTCTAAAAGAAGCAGGCGAGAGAGCTCGGGGAGGTATCCTCTATATTACTTTAGAACCTTGCTGCCATGTAGGGAAAACAGGTCCTTGTACTGAAGCTATTGTGAAAGCGGGTGTCCGAAAAGTTGTGGTAGGAATGCAAGATCCCAATGATCTTGTGAATGGAAAAGGAATTCGAGAACTCAAACGATTGGGCGTTGAAATTGAAACGGGTGTTTGTGAAAAAGAATGTCAGGAACTCAATGAGTTTTTTACCTTTTGGATTAAACACCAAACTCCTTTTGTGATCTTGAAAACAGCCTCTACATTAGATGGCAAAATTGCAACCTTTAAAGGAGAATCCAAGTGGATTACCTCAGAAGAATCTAGAGCGATGGTGCAATCCTTACGTAATAAAGTGGATGCGATTATTGTGGGGATTGGAACCGTTGTGACGGATAATCCTTCTTTGACTTTGCAAAATAATAAAGATCGGATGAATCCTTTAAGAATCGTGGTGGATTCTAAACTTCGAATTTCTCCTCGAGCCAAAGTCCTCAAAGTCGATGAAAAACATCGCACCATGGTTGTAACGACACGAAAAGCTACTCTCAAAAAGAGAAAAGCATTGGAGCGAAAAGGAGTGGAAGTGGTGGTCGTTCCGGATAAGCGAGGAAGAGTTTCGTTGGTTTCACTTTTAAAACTTTTGGGCAAACAAGGGACTTTATCTGTTTTGGTTGAGGGAGGAGCTGAAGTGAATGCCTCTTTCTTAAAAGAAAAATTGGCCCATAAGATTTATACTTTTATGGCTCCGCGAATTTTAGGAGATGATGCGTTGGGAGCGTATTCTGATATGGGGCTCAGTGATTTGGATCAAGCGATTAAAATTAAAAATGTACGCATGGAGAACATTGGAAAAGACTTTTTGATTTGCGGCTATGTTTAAATATGTTTAGCGGCATTGTGGAAGCGCTGGGTCAGGTGACC
>JACPST010000001.1:2571-7761 GCA_016193165.1 Deltaproteobacteria bacterium | reverse complement strand
GGCATGAACACAGCACGTGTCAAATTCAATGCCTTGACCAATGCGATTGGGGCCTCCTCCCAGTATCATAATTTTCTTTTTCGAGGTGGGTTGTTTTTGTTTTTCATCTTCTAAATCATAAGAAGAATAATAATAAGGAGTATAGGCTTCAAACTCTGCTCCACAGGTGTCGACCGTTTTAAAGTGAGCTGTGATTTTTTGAGCTTTTCTTTGAGCGCGAATACTTTCTTCCGAGGTTTGTAAGAGTTGAGCCAGCCGTTGGTCTGAAAAGCCGAGTTCTTTTGCTTGTTTTAGAAGAGGATGGGATCCTTCGGGCTTCGCCCTCAGGATGACAGTTTCAAATTCAATAATGTCTTGGATGTGGTTTAAAAACCAAGGATCAATATGGGTGAGGGTATGGATTTCTTCTAGGGAAAATCCATGTCGAAAAGCTTCTCCAATGTACCACAGCCGATCTGCATTGGGATGTTTGAGATGATTTTCAATTTCACCTCGGGGATTGGGATGATCTTTAGGAACTAAGGAAATAAATCCTAAGCGATTTGTTTCAAGGGAAGACATTGCTTTTTGAAGCGACTCTTTAAATGAGCGCCCGATGGCCATCACTTCTCCCACAGATTTCATTTGTGTGGTAAGCGTATTTTCAGACCGGGGAAATTTTTCGAAAGTAAAGCGGGGGATTTTGGTGACCACATAATCAATCGTGGGCTCAAAACACGCGGGCGTTTCTCTTGTAATATCATTTTGAATTTCATCCAGCGTATAGCCAACAGCTAATTTTGCGGCGATTTTTGCGATAGGAAATCCCGTGGCTTTGGAAGCGAGAGCTGAACTTCGAGAAACTCTGGGATTCATTTCAATGACAACTTGTTTGCCCGTTTGGGGGTGGACTGCAAATTGGATATTGGATCCCCCTGTGTCAACGCCAATTTCTCGAATAATTTTTTTGGCTGACTCTCGCATATATTGATATTCTTTATCTGTGAGCGTTTGGATGGGGGCTACAGTGATGCTGTCTCCAGTGTGAACTCCCATGGGATCAAAATTTTCAATGGAGCAAACAATAACCACATTGTCTTTTAAATCTCGCATGACTTCGAGTTCATATTCTTTCCAGCCCAAGACCGATTGCTCAAGTAAGATCTGATGAACGGGGCTTGCCGACAGCGCCCAGTCTACCGCTGTTTTTAATTCTTCTTGATTATACGCGACACTGCCGCCGTGTCCGCCGAGAGTAAAGGAAGGACGAATAATGACAGGATATCCGATATCTTGGACAATGACCTTGGCATCTAAAAGAGAAGAGGCTACGCCGCTTTTAGGCACTTCTAGCCCAATTTTTTGCATGGCCTCTTTAAAAAGTTCTCGGTCTTCTGCTTTTTGGATGGACTCTAATCGTGCTCCAATCAGCTCTACTCCGAATTTTTTTAAGATGCCTCTCTCCGCCGCATCTTTAGCTAAATTTAAAGCGGTTTGGCCTCCCAGGGTTGGAAGAAGGGCGTGGGGTCTTTCTTTTTCTATTACTTTTTCAACAAATTCTGGTGTCAGAGGTTCGATATATGTTTTATCCGCAAACTCAGGATCGGTCATAATGGTGGCTGGATTAGAGTTTATGAGAATGACTTCATAGCCTTCTTCTTTTAAGACTTTGCACGCTTGGGTTCCCGAGTAATCAAATTCACAGGCTTGGCCAATTACAATGGGGCCTGCCCCTAGGATTAAAATTTTTTCAATGTCGGTTCGTTTAGGCATATTTATTAAATTCTTCTTCGGTATAAATTTGTGCGGGAGAAACGTGAGAATAGCGATCGAATTTCAGTCTCAGGCGCCGAAACCGCATGATGACCTTCAGGAGTATTTTTTGTTCCAGTTTTCTTACTTTTTTAAGTTCTTTGACGATAAAGCGCTTAACTTCTTGCGGGTGGAAGAAAAAGGTTTTTGTAAATGTCAGTTGTCCTCGAAATGGAACTAAAATAGCTTCAAAAATATCTCCTGTGTTAAATCCCGCGGCTGGAAAATTATGTTCAATCGTAATTTTTTCATTGGCATAAAGATCATGAACCACAAGGAGTGACGGTTTTACTTTTTTGGTCATAAAGATAGAATGTCTAAATTTAGTAAAGTCTTCATAAATTGCTTTTTCTTCGGCAGGCAAGGTCTGCGCATGATCTCGATAAAAGAGACGAATGGGGGGGAGGTCTTTATCGGTCATATCTCGGGCAAAAATATACCATTCAATAAAAGCAGTCATGTAGGATTCAAAAAAAGGATCTTCTTCATGAACGCTTCCAATAAAGCCAAAAAATTCTTTTTTAGCCTTCATGACTTCGAGTTCGTATTCTTTAGATGTATAATGATCCGTGATGCGACTTAGGTACTCTTCAAACGTTATCATCAGGGGCGCTCCATCAGGTTACAAAACTGTTTGAACAAATAATAAGAATCATGGGGGCCGGGTGCGGCTTCAGGATGATACTGAACAGCAAAAACTTTTTTCTCTGGATCCCAAAACCCTTCAACGGTTTGGTCATTGAGATTAATATGCGTAACTTCTACTTTTCCATGTAAAGAAGTTCTGTCTACGACAAAATTATGATTTTGAGAGGTAATCTCAATGGCTTTTGTTTTTTGATTTAAAACGGGATGGTTGGCTCCATGGTGTCCAAACTTGAGTTTCGATGTAGTGCCTCCTAAGGCGCGGGCTAGAATTTGATGTCCTAAACAAATTCCAAAAATGGGTTTTTTGCCGATGAGCCCTTTTGTGGTTTTAATAACATCTGTGACCGCCGCGGGATCTCCCGGGCCATTGGATAAAAAAATGCCATCAGGATTGAGACGTAAAATAGTTTCAGGGTCCGTGGACGCTGGAACAACTGTGATTTTGCAATCCAAAGAAGCTAATTTTTTTAGAATTGTTTTTTTAATTCCTAAATCTAAGGCAACCACATGGGTTTTGGAATTTTTTTTCTCTTGAAATTCATAAGGGTGAGATGTGCTTACAAGTTTAGCTAGATTTTTTCCGGCCATGGAAGGAATGGCCTTAGCTTTTTCAATGAGTCTTGGATGATTAAAATCTTTTGTGGAAAGGACTGCTCTCAAGGAGCCTTCCGTTCTAAGGATGCGAGTGAGATAGCGGGTATCAATGCCTGAAATCCCCGGCACATCAAATTCTTTTAAAAATTGAGCGAGTGTTTTTTCACTGCGCCAGTTAGAAGGAGTGCCGCAGTATTCTTTAACGATAAAGCCTTCCAAATGAATTCGGTCGGATTCATGATCCAAAGAATTAATTCCTGTGTTTCCAATTTGGGGATAGGTCATCACAACCATTTGTCCTTTATAGGAAGGATCTGTGAGAACCTCTTGATAGCCGGTCATGGCCGTATGAAACACGACTTCGCCAGTACGTTCTCCCTCGGCTCCAAAGGATTTTCCTTCCAGGACAATGCCATTTTCTAAAGCTAAGATGGCTTTAGACGTGGTAGACAATCTTCCCTCCCACGATGGCGGCTAAAACTTCCCCCTTGCATGTCCAGCCATGAAACGGTGTATTTTTGCTTTTAGATAAAAAGGCATCTTGATTGAGCTTTATTTTTTTTGTTGGATCAAAAATGGTGATGTCCGCGTCCGCGCCTATCTTTAATGTGCCTTTGGAGAGTTTTAAAATTCGAGCGGGAGCCAGCGTCCATTTTTCAATAAATTGAGAGAGAGTCAGGATTTTTTCTTCGACCAGTTTTAGGGTAATGGGCAAGGCTGTTTCAAGTCCGATCACTCCATGAGCGGCTTCTTCAAACTCAACATTTTTTTCAAGGTTGCTATGAGGAGCATGATCTGTGGCAAACGCATCAATGATATTTTCTTTCAGCCCTTTTTTTAAAGCTGCGATATCTTTTGGACTTCTTAAGGGAGGAGCCATTTTAAAATGAGTGTCATACGTTGCAACCGATTCATCCGTCAGAAAAAGATGATGAGGAGTTACTTCGCACGAGATAGAGACTTTTCGTTTTTTGGCTTCTCCAATGAGACGAACCGCGGCTTGTGTCGAGATATGGGCCATATGCACATGAGAGCCTGTGAGCTCTGCCAGGGCAATATCCCGTGCCACCATAATTTCTTCGGAGGCCGAAGGATTTCCCCGAAGTCCTAAAATCGTAGAACGAAGTCCTTCATTAATCATGCCTTTGCCCACCAAATGCGTATCTTCGCAATGAGAAATAATGGGGAGTTTAAAATGCCTGCAATAATCCAGCGCTTTTCTCATGACATAGCTATTCATGACAGGATGTCCATCGTCACTAATGGCCACACATCCTGCTTCTTTGAGGCTTCCAATTTCCGCGAGTTCTTCGCCTTGCAAGCCCTTCGAAAGAGCTCCCACGGGATAGACGTTGACGCAGGCTTCTTCTTGCGCTTTGAGTTTTATAAATTGAGTAATGAAGGGATTGTCATTGGGTGGGTTTGTATTGGCCATGCAGACAATCGAAGTAAATCCTCCACGAGCCGCGGCTTTGGCTCCCGTGCGAATGGTTTCTTTGTGTTCATCTCCCGGCTCTCTCAAGTGCGTGTGCATATCAATAAATCCCGGTGCAACAATGCAATTTTTAGCATCGATCACATGATCAAATGTTCCTTTCAGGGGTGATGCAATTTTTTTAATTTTTCCATTTTTAATGAGTAAATCTTCCATCGGCCACATCCGGTGAAATTTCAACCCCTCGGTTTAAGGGGCCAGGGTGCATAATGATGACATCTTTTTTAGCAAGTTTTAAAGTTTCAGAATTTAAACCAAAATATTGAACATATTCTTTTTTCGATGGAAACTGAATGCGATCTTGTCTTTCTTCTTGAATGCGAAGCATCATGATGACATCGGCTTTTTGGATGGAAGCTTTGAGGTTATGGGAAACTTCCACGCCTAGTTTTGTCATGGCTGGAGGAATAAGCGTAGGCGGGCCGCAGACAATCAGTTGAGCTCCCATTTTTTTAAGACCATAAATATTAGACCGGGCCACGCGGCTGTGGGCAATGTCTCCAACAATCAAAATTTTTAGACCTGAAATTTTTCCTTTGGCTTCTTCAATGGTGAACATATCTAAGAGCGCTTGTGTGGGATGTTCGTGAAAGCCATCTCCCGCGTTGATGATGGGCGTTTTTAAAGTTTGAGAGAGAACATAGGGAGCCCCGGACGAAGAA
>JACPST010000001.1:0-2539 GCA_016193165.1 Deltaproteobacteria bacterium | reverse complement strand
GACGAAGAATGTCGAATAATAATGGCATCGGGATTCATGGCTTCAATATTTTTAGCCGTGTCGATGAGAGTTTCGCCTTTCACGGTGCTGGACCCAGTCCCTGTAATATTAATAGAAGTCGCACCTAGGCGTTTAGCGGCAATTTCAAAAGAGCTTCGGGTACGAGTGCTAGGTTCAAAGAATAAATTAACAATGGTTTTTCCTGTAAGAAGAGGAGTTGGATTTTTGGAGTTTTTAAATTTCTTGGCAAGGTCTAGAATTTTGAAAATATCTTGGCGTGTGAGGTCGTCCATACCCAAAATGTGTCGGGCTTGAAGGGCCTCCATGGTGTTCACCTAATTAACTTTCCAAATCGCTCCCATCGTATGCTTGGCAGTCCTTCCCATTCAATGTGCGGTGAAGGGTTCAACCGAACCATGGGAAATTTTAAAAGTGAAAGTCTATGCTCCGAATCTAAAGAAAGCCACACAAACATGGCTCGTCCTTTGATATTTTCCATGGGCACAAATCTCCACGCTCTGGAATCTGAGGAATTATCCCGGTTATCCCCCATCACAAAGAGTTTATTTTGGGGAATCGTTATCGACGCAAAATCATCGGGCTCTTTAAATTTAGAATTATAATATAGGGTATAGTGGGTATTTGTGCCGGTTGTTTCTTTGTAAAGATCCATGGAGTCATTGCCATCAATATCTTTTAAAATATTTCTGGCTGTTTGAAGGGTTTTACCGACTGCTTGACCGTTAATATATACCGTGCCTTGTTTCATCTCTAGGGTATCGCCGGGAAGGCCTACCACTCTTTTAATGTAGTCTTTGCTGTTATCAACCGGATAAATAAAAACAATGATTTCTCCTTGTTTGGGGGTGCGAAACTGGAAAAAACGAATCTTTGTGTAAGGGATTCGAAGGCCATAAATAAACTTATTCACAAAAATATGATCTCCAATTTTAAGCGTGGGGATCATGGACCCTGAAGGAATTTTAAAGGCTTCAATGACAAATGATCTTAAAACCAAAGCAATGAGAACAGCGACGACAATGGCTTCTGTGTATTCGCGGAACAGTCCTTTTTTTATTTTATGAGGCATAGGCAAATCTTCGTATTCTTATCATAAATGCCCTATCTAATCAATCTTTAACACAGCTAAGAAGGCTTCTTGCGGAAGTTCAACTCTTCCAATCATTTTCATCTTCTTTTTGCCTTCTTTTTGTTTTTCAAGGAGTTTTCGTTTCCGGGAGATATCTCCCCCATAGCATTTGGCCGTGACATCTTTTCTCATGGCGCCCACCGTTTCTCGCGCGATGACTCTGGAGCCAATGGCTGCTTGAATCGCAACCTCAAACATTTGCCGGTGAATCACCGTTTTTAACTTTTTAGCAAGTTCGCGTCCTCGATAGTAGGCTTTTTCTTTGTGGATAATGAGGGATAGGGCATCGACAGGATCGCCGTTGATTAAGATATCGAGCTTCACTAGATCTGAAGGCTTAAAATCAATGAGCTCGTAATCAAAGGAGGCATAGCCGCGGCTAATGGTTTTGAGTTTATCGTAAAAATCAAACACCATTTCGTTCAAAGGCATTTCGTATTCTAAAAGCAAATGCTGGGGGCTTAAGTATTCCATCTTCATTTGGCGGCCTCGCCGCTCTTCGCATAGTTTCATAATATCGCCCGTGTAATTGGAAGGAGTATGGATCGAGGCTTTAATGTAGGGTTCGTGAACTTCCTGATAAAAAGTGGGGGAGGGAAGTTTAGCGGGGTTATCAATGACAAGGGTAGAACCATCATTCATCTTTACTTTATAAATGACGGAGGGAGCGGTGGTTACCAAGCTCAACGAAAAATGTCTTTCCAAGCGTTCTTTGACAATTTCCATGTGCAGAAGGCCCAAAAATCCGCAGCGAAATCCAAATCCCAAAGCCGCGGAACTATCGGCTTCATAGGTAAAGCTCGCGTCATTTAATCTTAATTTTTCTAAGGCATCCTTTAAGGGTTCATAGCCGTTGTTTTCTGTCGGAAAAAAACCGCTAAAGACCATAGGTTTTACTTCTTTAAATCCAGGCAGCGGTGTTTGAGTGGGGCGATTTGTTTCTGTAATCGTGTCTCCGATTTTGGTGTCACGTACATCCTTAATAGCGGCTGAAAAAAATCCCACTTCTCCAGCATTCAGGCTTTCAATTTCTTTGGGCTGTGGAGAAAAAATACCCAGAGTTTGGATTTCAAAATTTTTTTTATTGTACATGAGTTGGATATGCGTGCCTTTTTTAAGTGTGCCTTCAAAAACGCGAATGACGCAAATAACACCCAGAAAGGGATCAAACCAGCTATCGATCAAAAGGGCTTTTAAAGGATGTGTGAGAGAGCCTTTAGGCGGAGGAACTTTTGCGACAATGGCTTCTAAAATTTCTTCCACACCCTGGCCTGTTTTGGCGCTGGCTAAAATGGCATGGCTTGCGTCAATGCCAATGACTTCTTCAATATCTAAAGCTGTTTTGACAGGGTCCGATGTTTTTAAATCAATTTTATTTAAAACAGGGAT